>NZ_JCAQIA010000004.1:0-143039 GCF_059621085.1 Halochromatium sp. NSM3
GAACCAGGAAGGTACCCAGCAGACTGAGCGAGAAGGCGAAGATCGCGAGCAGCACGGTCCAACTCTTGAACGCGGCACGCTTCTCGGTAACCGCCAGCGAATGGATCAGCGCGGTGCCGACCAGCCAGGGCATCAACGAAGCATTTTCGACCGGGTCCCAGAACCACCAACCGCCCCAGCCGAGTTCGTAGTAGGCCCACCAGGAGCCGAGCGCGATGCCGATGGTCAGGAACACCCAGGCAACCGTGGTCCAAGGCCGCGACCAGCGCGCCCAGGCGGCATCGAGCTTGCCGCCGATGAGCGCGGCGAGGGCGAAGGCAAAGGCGACCGAGAAGCCGACGTAGCCCATGTAGAGCATCGGCGGATGGATGGCGAGGCCAAAGTCCTGCAGCAGCGGGTTCAGATCACGCCCCTCCGGCGGCACCGGGAACAGGCGTTCGAAGGGATTGGAGGTCAGCAGCATGAACAACAGGAAGCCGATCGCGACCATGCCCATGACCGCGATCACGCGCGCCACCACCGGCAATGGCAGATTGCGGCTGAAGGCGGCGACGGCCGCGCCCCAGCCCGCCATCATCAGCGCCCAGAGCAGCAGCGAGCCCTCGTGGCCACCCCAGACGGCGGAGAGCTTGTAAATGTCGGGCAGCAGGCTGTTGGAGTTCTGGGCCACATAGAGCACCGAGAAATCGCTGCTCAGGAACGCCTGCACCAAGGCCGCGAAGGCGATGGCGACGAAGGCCAACTGCCCATAGGCCAGGGGGCGCGCCATGGTCATCCAGGGGCGGTTGCCGGTGAGCGAGCCGGCGAGCGGAAAGCCGGCCTGGGCGAAGGCGAGCAGCAGCGCGAGGATCAGCGCAAGATGTCCGAGTTCTGGAATCACTGCTTCAGGCTCCCGGTCGTCTGTTCGATGATGCCGTCGATATGGGCCGTCTGCAGCGTATCGGCAACCTCGGGCGGCATGTAGGATTCATCGTGCTTGGCCAAGACATCTTCGGCGTAGAAGACGCCGTCGGTGCCGATGCGGCCCTTGGCGACCACGCCTTGGCCCTCGCTGAAGAGGTCCGGCAGGATGCCGGTATAGCTGACCGGGACCACGGCGGCGTTGTCGGTGACGTCGAAACGGACGGTGAGCCCATCGGCTTGGCGGGCAACGGTCTCTGGCACGACGACGCCACCGACCCGAAACACGGCGTCGCTCGGGTGTTCGCTCGCCATCACCTGGGTAGGACTGAAGAAGTACGAGATATTGCTCTGCAGCGCGCTGAGCGCCAGGGTGGTCGCGCCGGCGACGCCGATCAGCGCGAGGCCAACCAAAACCAAGCGTTTTTGTCTTGCTTTCATCTGCGGATTCCTCGTGGCAATCGGTGGGCCGCTGATCCTGGGTCAGTCGGCCTCAGTGTGGTCATCAGTCTGCGAACCCATGCGTCCGGGTATTGGCCAAACCTGCGACTAGGGTTGGGCGCCGGAGGTTCCCTGAGGTCGGCTCGAGGCGGCGGCTGTTTGCCTTGGCGCGCGCAAGCGCAGCAGCCGGCCGATACGGATCAGCGTCGCGCGCCGACTGCCGCGCAGTTGCAGAATCTCGATCAGGAGCAACCCAAAGGTCATCCCGAACGCGCCCCATACGTAGCCGCCATAGCCACCTTGGCTGAAGAACTCCATCATACGGTGGCCTCCTTGGCGATGACGTCGCGCACCCAAGCGCTATCCGACTCGCGCGTCAGGATAATCGTGCGCAACCGCGCGAAGACAGCGGCGAATGAGTAGGCCCAGAGTCCAAAGGTCATGGTCAACATCGGTATCAGGATACTCAGGTGGATGCTGCCCGGATCGGAGCGCTGATGCAGCGCCGCGCATTGATTCGGATCGGGGCAGTTGATCGAGAGGAAGATCACCGGGACCATCACCAGGCCAACGATGGCCAGCAGCGCAGCGGCACGATCCGCGCGGCGGGTGTCATCGATCGCCGAGTGCAGCGCCATATAGCCGATATACAGAAAGAACAGCAGCAGCTCGGAGGTCAAGCGCGGGTCCCAGTCCCAGTAGGTGCCCCAGCTCGGGCGTCCCCAGAGCGCGCCGGTCCAGAGCGCGAGGAAGGTGAAGATTGCGCCTGTCGGGGCCGCAGCCTTGGCCATCATGAAGCTCAGCCGTGTGTTGAAGACCAGCCCGATCGCGGACCAACCGGCCAGCACCAGATAGAGCCACATCGACATCCAGGCCGAGGGCACATGCACAAAGATGATCCGATAGTACTCTTTCTGGGGATTGCTGCCGCCGAGCTGATCGGCGGTCAGGAAGAATCCCCAGAAAAGGCCGATCAGCACCAAGGCGGCGGCGATGCGGCCGAACCAGGGGATCAGGCGGCCCGCGATCGGGTAGAAGGCGGCTGGTGAGGCGAATTTGAACCAGTTGGTCGTCATCATTGGTTACTCCAGCGAGATGCGCAGTGCCGCAGCGGCCGCGAGTGGCGCTAACAAGGACGCACCGAGCAAGAACGCGCTCAACAGATAGAGATAAGGCTCGGTATCGGCGATGTCGATGGCGCTGACCGCGACCGCCCCAGCGCCATAGACCAACACCGGCACATAGAGCGGCAGGATCAGCAGCGATAACAGGATACCGCCGCCCCGCAGCCCTAGGGTGAGGGCCGCGCCGATCGCGCCGATCAGGCTGAGCACCGGGGTGCCGATGGCCAAGGCCGCCATCATCACCCAGACCGCGTTCGCGCTCAGATGGTACTGCATGGCGACCAAGGGCGCGATCAACACCAACGGCAACCCCGTCAGCAGCCAGTGCGCGACCACCTTGGCGAGCACCAGCACAGCCAGGGGCTGACCGGTGAGCAGCAACTGTTCAAGCGTGCCATCCTCGTAGTCGGCGGCGAACAGTCGCTCCAGTGCCAACATCGAGGCCAAGAGCGCGGCGACCCAGACGACGCCCGGGCCGAGCATGCGCAACTGCTCACGCTCGCTGCCCACCCCAAGCGGGAACAGGCTGACGACGATGATGAAGAAGAACAGGGTCGTCAGCACATCGGTGCGCCGGCGCATGGCCAGCGTGATGTCGCGCGAAAGGACGCAGTAGAACACCTTGAACATCGGCGAATCAGTGCTCGGCGAGGTCTGGCGCGGAGGCGGCTGCCGCTGGCGCGGCTACCGCTGTCGCCGAATCCAGGTCGTCCACGGCCTCACCGAGGGTTAGGCGTTGAATCGCGCCGCGTGTCAAGGGAACCTCTTGGTGCGTGGTCAAGACCACCGAGCCGCCGTTAGCGACCTGGCTGGAAATGAGTTGCTGAAGGAACTCGACGGCATCGACATCGAGCGCGGTGAAAGGCTCGTCCAAAATCCACAGCGGCGCCTTGCTCAAGATCAAGCGCGTGAGCGCGACACGCTTTTTTTGCCCCTGGGAAAGCATCCGCGTGGGCAGATCCTCGAAGCCTTCGAGTCCGATGCGCGCGAGTGCCTCAAGGATCGCATCCTCGTCGACCGGGTCTTGATCCAGGGTGCTGGCAATGCGTAGGTTTTCCAGTCCGGACAGGTCGGCCTTGATACCGTTGAGATGGCCGAAATAGAGCAGGTCGCGGTTATAGTCCTCGGCCAGGTCGCGAATGCTGTCGCCGCGCCAGCGAATGCTGCCGACATCGGGCCGCAAGAGACCGCAAAGGACGCGCAGCAAGGTGGTCTTGCCGCTGCCGTTGCGTCCCCGCACATGCAGCAGGGTCTGCGGCGGCAACTGAAAACCGAGGCCGCTGAAGAGGTCGCGCTCGCCGCGTCGGCACGCGAGATCGGTTACCTCGAGCATCGGAGGAGGGCGTCGTTCATGCCTTGGGGGTCGCGTCGTTGGTGTCGGGCGCGATGCTCCCGGGCGCGGTGCTCGTGGACTCATCGGATTCGGAGTCGCCGGCGTTGGCTTCAGTGGCGGCAACGGGCGCAAACGCGGTCTCCGCGCTCGCCTCGAGCACCATCACCACGCCAGCCAGCGGCGGCAACGCGAGCGGGATCGAGTGCGGCCGCCCCATCCAGCTGCTTGGCTCCGAATGCACGCCACCGCGATTACCGACGTTGCTGCCGCCATAGAGTTCGGCATCGGAATTGATTGCCTCGCGATAGAAGCCGGCGACCGGCACACCGATGCGGTAATTGTCGCGCGGCACCGGGGTAAAATTGAAGGCGCAGGCGACCAGTTGTTTGCCATCCTTGGTTTTGCGCAGGTAGCTCAGCACCGACTGGCTGGAGTCGTGACAGTCGATCCACTCGAAGCCGGCGCTCTCGAAGTCAACCTCATGCAATGCGGGCTCGGCGCGGTAGAGCTGATTGAGATCGGCGACGATCTGCTTCACACCCTGATGCTGCGGGCGCTCGAGGAGATCCCACTCGGCGGCGGCATCGAAGTTCCATTCTCGCCCCTGGGCGAACTCGCAGCCCTGGAACAGCAGCTTCTTGCCCGGATAGCTGAACATGAAGGTGTAGAGCAGGCGCAATGAGGCGAACTTCCGCCAGGCATCGCCAGGCATCTTGTCGAGCATCGACTTCTTGCCGTGCACCACCTCGTCATGACTGAAGGGCAGTACGAAGTTCTCGGTGAAGGCGTAGAGCAGGCCGAAGGTCAGCAGGTCGTGATGGTAATGGCGATAGATCGGATCCTTCTCCATATAGGAGAGGGTATCGTGCATCCAGCCCATATTCCATTTCATGCTGAAGCCTAAGCCCCCGAGATAGGTCGGGCGCGAGACCTGCGGCCAGGAGGTCGACTCCTCGGCGATCATCAGCGAGCCCGGATGCTGCTCATGGGTTACGGTATTGAGCTGGCGCAGGAACTCGACCGCGTCCAGGTTTTCGTTGCCGCCGTACTTATTGGGTATCCACTCGCCATCCTCGCGCGAGTAGTCGAGGTAGAGCATCGAGGCGACGGCATCCACGCGCAGGCCATCGATGTGGTACTCATCGAGCCAGAACAGTGCGCTCGAGAGCAGGAAGTTCTTCACCTCGTGGCGGCCATAGTTGAAGATCAACGTGCCCCAGTCCCGGTGCTCGCCCTGGCGCGGGTCGGCGTGCTCGAACAGCGCAGTGCCGTCGTACTGAGCCAGCGCCGTGGTGTCGCGCGGAAAGTGCGCCGGCACCCAGTCGAGCAGCACGCCGATGTCGTGCGCGTGCAGGTAATCGACGAAGTAACGGAAATCATCCGGGCTGCCGAAGCGCGCGGTCGGGGCGAAATAGCCGGTGGCCTGATAGCCCCAGGAGGCGTCCAGAGGGTGTTCGGTGATCGGCAGCAGCTCCAAATGGGTGAAGCCCATCTCCTGACAATGCGCGGCGAGCTGCTTGGCCAGCTCGCGATAGTTGAGGAAGCTGCCATCCTCGGCACGGCGCCAGGAGCCGAGATGGACTTCGTAGACCGACATCGGCTGCTGCTGCCAGTTGATCTGCGCGCGCTGCTCAAGCCAGTCGCCATCGCTCCAATCGAAGCCGCTCGGGCCATGCAGGATGCAGGCATTTTCCGGGCGCTCTTGATAAGCGGCGGCGTAGGGGTCGATCTTGACCATCGGCACGCCCTCAGCGGAGCGCAGCTCGAATTTGTACAGGGTCTCGGGTTCCAAGCCGGGGATGAACAGCTCCCAGACCCCAGAGCCGGCGCGCACCCGCATCTGATGCTCGCGCCCATCCCAGTTGTTGAAGGCACCGACCACGCTGACCCGGCTCGCGCCCGGCGCCCAAACGCCGAACTGAAAGCCGGTGATGCCGTCGATGTCGCACTGGTGCGCGCCTAGGAAGCGATAGGCGTGCCAGTGGCGGCCCTCGCCGAACAGATGCAGGTCGAAATCAGCGATCTGTGGCTCGAAGCTATAGGGATCGTATTGGCTGTGGACCTGGCCCTGCGTGTCGTACCAGTTGATCAGGTAGCGGTTGTCGAGTGCGCTCGCCGGGCCTTGCCAGACGAACAGGTCGGTGCCCTCGATGCGGCTCAGTTCGATGTCGCCCTTGTCGATGCACACACGCGCGGCGCGTGGCAACAGCACACGCACGACAACGGTACCGTCGTCTTGCTCATGGCGACCCAGGACCTCAAAGGGGTCGTGGTGACGGGCCTCGATGATCCGCAATAAGGATTCGGGGAGGTCGGGGTAGCGGCGCTGAGTCTCGGGCATGGCGTCTCGGTATCCTGCGGCTCTTTTCGATCACGATGTTACCATAGCGCATCCGCCTCCAAATCGGCGCTTGCGCCTGAAGGTCTCGTATGTCGGAAGCGAACCCGCGCTTCGTCAGTCGTCTGACGCGCAACACCCTTGCACTCATCCTGGCCGGCGGGCGCGGCGCGCGCCTGCGCCATCTGACGCAGTGGCGCTCGAAGCCTGCGGTGCCCTTCGGCGGGAAATTTCGCATTGTCGACTTCCCGCTGTCGAATTGCATCAATTCCGGGATTCGCCGCATCGGCGTGCTGACCCAGTACAAGGCGCATTCGCTGATCCTGCACATCCAGAAGGGCTGGGGCTTTTTGCGCGGCGAGTTCGGCGAGTTCGTCGAGCTGTGGCCGGCGCAGCAGCGGGTCACCGAGACTGCCTGGTACGCCGGCACCGCCGATGCGGTGTTCCAGAACCTCGACATCATCCGCAATCACGACCCCGAGTACGTGCTGATCCTCGCCGGCGATCACATCTATCAGATGGATTACGGGCCGATGATCGCCCAGCATGTCGAATCCGGGGCCGATATGACCATCGGCTGTATCGAGGTCGAGCGCGAGCGCGCCTCGGGCTTTGGCGTGCTCACCATCGATGATGAGCAGCGCGTGCGCGCCTTCGTCGAGAAGCCCGCCGATCCACCGGCCATCCCAGGCCGCGAGGAGATGGCGCTGGCGTCGATGGGCATCTACGTCTTCAATCGCGACTTCCTGTTCGAGCAGCTGATTGCCGATGCCGATGTGCCTGGCTCCAGCCATGATTTCGGCAAGGATGTGATCCCGCGCGCGATCGACGAGCGTTATCGGGTGATGACCTATCCGTTCCGCGATCCCGGCGGCGCCCAGGCCTACTGGCGCGACGTCGGCACCATCGACGCCTTTTGGGAGGCGAATCTGGAGCTGATCGGCGTCACCCCGCCGCTCAGCCTCTATGACGACGACTGGCCGATCTGGACCTATCAGGAGCAACTGCCGCCAGCGAAGTTCGTCTTCGATGACGAGATCCGCCGCGGCATGGCGGTCGATTCGATGGTCTCCGGCGGCTGCATCATCTCCGGGGCATTGGTGCGTCACTCGCTGCTGTTCTCCAATGTGCGCATACACTCGTTCGCGCATGTTGAAGACAGTGTGCTCCTACCGAATGTCGAGATCGGCCGTGGCTGTGTGATCCGCCGCGCCATCATCGACCACTGGTGCCGCATCCCGGCCGGGATGCGCATCGGCTGCGACCGCGCCGAGGACGAGGCCGCTGGCCTCTATGTCTCCGAGGGGGGCGTCACCTTGGTCACGCCTGAACTGCTCGGACAGACGGTTAACCGGGTGAGCTGACGTTCCTTATGAATGCGCATTCGAGCTACGACCAAGATTACTATCTCTGGTTTGCTGACCAGGCGCGGCTGTTGCGCGCCGGGACATGGCAACAGCTCGACGTCGAACACCTGGCCGAGGAACTGGAAGACATGGGCAAGCGCGAGAAGCGAGCCCTGAGAAGCCGAACCGTCGTGCTGCTGGCGCATCTTCTGAAGTACAGATTTCAGCCGCAACACCGCAGCTCGAGCTGGAACGGCACCATTCGCGAGCAGCGTAAGCAGCTGGCCGAACTCCTCAACGACAGCCCTAGCCTCAAACCCCGACTCCAGGACGATCTTCAAGACAGCTACATCAGTGCAAGCCTGCTGGCGGCAGGTGAAACCGGTCTCCCCGAGACGGCCTTTCCCGAGCACTGCCCGTTTTCGATCGACCAGATGTTAGACGAAGGCTTCTGGCCGGATTCCTAGCCAGCTGAGGGCGAACAGCAAGCAGATGGAGTAGACGAGCTTGTAAAGAATTAGAATAAAAACAATAATTTTCCGAAGGTGCTCGGGAATAATGGCCTTAGCGTCCAAAATGTGCTAAGTTGCTATTGAAAAAGAAGTAAGCGTTGGCTTTGCAGCAGTTTTCCGCTGCGTAGGCGGTTCAGAAGAGTCGAGTGTGATCGGCCAGGCTTGTTTTACCGTTTCCGGCCGCGTAGGCGGTTTAGAAGTATGGATGATACCTTCGCGACCGACTGCCTCAACCAACGCCGCGCTGGCGTCTTGCTGCATCTGACCTCGCTGCCTGGCACCGGGCCGTCCGGCGATCTCGGCTATGAAGCATTCAACTTCGTCAATTTTCTTGCTGATGCCGGTGTCAGCGTCTGGCAGATGCTGCCGGTCGGGCCGCCGCAAGCGGGTGATTCGCCTTATCAAACGAGTTCAGCGCATGCCGGCAGCGCACGGCTGATCGGGCTTGAACCGCTGATCGACTGCGGCTGGCTGCCGGAAGAGGCCGGGGCGACTGCCGATGATGAGGCGAAGCGCGAGCGGTTGCAGCAGGCGCATCAACACGTCTTGCGCGCATCATCTGACGATGAACGCGCTGAGTTCGAGCGGTTCTGCAACGAGCAACGCTTCTGGCTCGATGACTACGCGCTCTATCGCGCGATTCACGAGCAGCGCGAGGCGCCCTGGTGGGACTGGCCGAAAGGCCTGCGCAACCGCGACGGGCGCAGCCTCGGTCAAGCCCGGCGGCGACTCGCCGAAGCAATCGACTTTATACGCTTCGAGCAGTTCGTCTTCTTTCGCCAGTGGGATGCCCTGCGCGCGCATGCGAACGCGCGCGGAGTGCGGCTGTTCGGCGACATGCCGATCTTCGTCGCCCACGACAGCGCCGAGGTCTGGGCGCGGCCCGGTGATTTCGATCTCAATGCCGACGGCACATGCCGGGTCGTCGCCGGAGTGCCGCCGGATTATTTCTCGGCCACCGGCCAGCGTTGGGGTAATCCGCTCTATCGCTGGGATCAGCTCGAGAAGAACGGCTTTCGCTTCTGGCTCGATCGCATGCGCACCCAACTGCGCCTGTTCGACATGATCCGCATCGATCATTTCCGCGGCTTCGAGGCCTATTGGGAGGTGCCGGCCGACGAAGAAACGGCGATGAATGGCACCTGGGTCGAGGCCAAGGGCGATGCGCTGTTCCTGCGCTTGCGGGACGAATTCGGCGCATTGCCGCTGATCGCCGAGGATCTGGGCGTGATCACCGAGGAGGTCGATGCGCTACGCCAACGCTACCGGATGCCGGGGATGAAGGTGTTGCAATTCGCCTTCGACGGCGGGCCGGACAACCCTTATCTGCCGTTTCATCATGGGCGCGATTCGGTCTGCTACACCGGCACCCACGACAACGACACCACGCTCGGCTGGTATCTAGCGCTCGAAGAAGGGCAGCGCCAGCATATCGACGACTACCTGGGCCATTCGCAAGAACCAATGCCCTGGCCGATGATCCGCGCAGCGCTCGCCTCGCGTGCCGACCTGGCTGTGGTGCCGATGCAGGATCTGATGGGCCTCGACGGCGCGCACCGGATGAATCGCCCCGGCGTGCCGAGCGGCAACTGGCAATGGCGCTTTCAGTGGGATCAGCTCGATGCCCAACTCGCGCGGCGGGTTGCGCATCTGATCGCGCTCTATGGGCGCGCGCCGGAGGCGCTTGGAGCCTGACGACCAGTGTGTCCGTGCGCGCAATGGACTGTCACAGCGCCGTCTTCAAGCCGCAACCAAATGGTCACTGTGGCTTGGTAGACTCCCACGGTTTATTTGCCACCGGGGCGACCCTACTACCATGCCGGTCACGACCAAACCCAGCCTCGCCGATCGTTTCGACCAGAAGGTCTTCGATGCCATCTACTCGCGGGCGCTGGTCTACAACACCTGCTGGGAAGATCCGGCCGTTGATCGCCTGGTACTCAACATCGCGCCGGATGACCGCATTCTGGTCATCACCAGCGCCGGCTGTAACGTGCTCGACTACGCCTTGGTCGGGCCGACCGCGATCCATGCGGTCGATGCCAACCCGCGCCAGAATGCGCTGCTTGAGCTGAAGCTGGCGGGCATCCGCCGGCTCGAGTTCGAGGACTTCTTCGCCGCCTTCGGCCATGGCCATCATCCCGGTTTCGAGCGACTCTATCGGCGCACCTTGCGCCCGGATCTCTCGCCCTTCGCGCAGGCCTTTTGGGACAAGCGCGTGCGCTGGTTCGGCCATCCGCGCGGCAGCTTCTACTTCCATGGCCTGTCCGGCGTTGTCGCCAAGAGTTTTCATGCCTATCTGCGGGTGCGACCGCGGCTCGCGGCCAGCATTGCCGAGCTGTTCGAGACCCGCTCGCTAGACGATCAACGCCACGTCTACGAAACGCGGGTGCAGCCGCTGATCTGGTCACCGACCATCAACTGGACGCTCTCGCGGCAACTGACGATGAGTATGCTCGGCGTCCCGCATCCGCAGCGCAAGGAGGTGCAGGAGCAGCACGAGCGCGGCGTGGCCGGCTTCGTGCGCGAGTCGATCGACTATGTCTTCCGCCAACTGCCGGTGTGGACCAATTATTTCTGGGCGGTCTATGTGAACGGCCGCTACACGCCGGAGTGCTGCCCGGAATATCTGAAGCCGGAGAACTTCATCGCACTCAAACAGGGCCGGGCCGAGTGCATCCAACTGCACACCGCTACGGTCGCGGAGCTGCTGGCCGGCACCGAACAGTGCTTCTCGAAGTACGTGCTGCTCGATCACATGGACTGGATGAGCAGCTATGCGCCACAGGCCCTGTCCGAGGAATGGACTCTGATCCTGGAGCGCGCGCGCGCCGATGCGCGCATCATCTTCCGCAGCGCGCATGCGGCCCCGGCCTATCTGCAGAATCTCGAGGTGAGTCCGGAGCGGGGCTATTTGCGCGACTGCCTGCGCTTCCATCCGGAGCTGGCGGCGCGGATGCAGCCGCTGGATCGGGTGCATACCTACGCGGGCTTCCACATCGCCGACGTCGCGGCGGCCACATGAACGTCGTCACCCGAGCATGAGCGTCGCGACCCTCACGGCGGAGTTCAAAGTACTGCTGGCGATGCTGCGCGGGCAGCCGAGCCGGGGCTCGCATGCCGAACGGCTGGAGGCCTTCTACGCTCCCCAGGCCGTGCGCTACGATGCCTTTCGCGAGCGCCTATTGCATGGACGCGGCGAGCTGATCGCCGATCTGATCGCCGCGCGGGCGGTCCCGCCGGGCGGGCATCTGGTCGAACTGGGCGCGGGCACCGGGCGCAATCTGCTGTTCTTCGGCGAGCGACTCGCGACACTCGCACGGGTCGATGCGGTGGATCTCTGCCCGGCGTTGATCAGCGAGGCACGGCGGCGGACCGAGGCCATGGCCCATGTGCGAGTGCACGAAGCCGATGCCTGCCGTTGGCAGCCAGAAGCGCCCGTCGATACGGTCTATCTCGCCTACGCGCTGACCATGATTCCTGACTGGGAGGCGGCGATCGACAACGCGATCGCGATGCTCAAGCCCGGGGGCCATCTGGGCGTGGTGGACTTCTACGTCTCGGCACCCGAGCCGGCGCCGGGGTTGGTTCGCCACTCGGCGCTGGCGCGGACGTTCTGGCCGCGCTGGTTCCGCCACGATGGCGTGCATCTGGATGCGCTGCGGTTGGCTTATCTGCGCCACGCGCTGCCCGATCATCGGCTGGTCGAAGCCATGGCGCCGGTGCCCTATCTACCCGGTTTGCGCGTTCCCTACTATCGCTTGATCGGTCGCAAGGGCTCGTAACGGCGATTGATTGGCGGTGACACCGGTAGGGCGCGCGACGGCACCGCGACGCTCATTGCCCAATTGCCTGACTGGCGGCATCGATCAGCTCGCGGCCTTGTCGCTGCATCGCCTGCGCGACCGCGTCGGCAAGGGCCTGACCGCGCAGCGTTTCACCATTGATGAGCACCTCGCTTGGCGAGGTCGCATAGGCGCTGAGCGGGTCGGAGAGCTGCTGCGCGGTGTCCTCGACGGCGTTGTAGGGATAGGCACAGGTCGCACTGCCCACGCGGTCATCGCCGCCGGCGTTGGACCAACGCAGGCTGACGATCGCATCCTGATAGCCGGGTGTCTTGGTGCTGACCTGGGTCCAGTCGAGCTGATGGATGCCAAGTTGCCCGGCGACCAGATCCTTGCAAAGTCGGACGCGGACATCTTCACCAGGGTTGGAGCAGCCAGCGAGCAGACCACTACCGATGAGGATGCTCCCGAGGGCAGCTACCGCACGCCGAATCGTTGCCTGTTTCATTCGTTCCTCCGCAAGTAACCCCGTCCTTCGCAGGGCGGGAACAGATAGCCAGGGACAAAGTATCGAGCAGAAGGCTGCGGAACAGCTCGACCTTGAGAAAGGGCGGATCTTTAGCAGCGGCCGGACCTCTATTACAGATGCTGAGGATCATGCGGTGGACGAGCAAGGTTCAGAGCGGCAGCAGGATGCGATCACGGCGTTCCGGGTTGGCGCGAAAGTAGCTTGCGGTGTTGCCGATGCGCTGCACGAGATCGGCCTGGGCACGCTCGGCGATGGTGTCGACGATGGCATCGCGTTCATCGTGATCACCGCCGGGCACCTTGACCTTGATCAGCTCGTGATGCTCGAGCGCAAGCTCGACCTCGGCGAGCACGGCCTCGCTGAGGCCTGCGGCGCCGAGCTGGACCACGGGCTTGAGATGATGCGCCTGCTTCTTCAGCCAGCGGCGTTGGTGGTCGGTGATGGGGATGGTTTGGGGCACGTTTTGAGACTTCATCTGTTCAAGTGGATGTCTGGATGCTGAGAAGATCTACAAACAGACGCAGGCATTGGGCGGATCTTGGATGGATCTTAGACGGGCCTTGGCTGGACGCTAGTTTGGCATGACCAGAATGCGGCCATGGGTCTTGCCGGCCAGCATGTTCTCGAACACCGCCGGTAATCCATGTAGGTCAACCTGGTCGCTGGCCAAAGTGTCGAGGTCGGCGGGGCGCCAATCACTCGCAAGGCGGCGCCAGAGGTCGGCGCGCAGCGGGAAGGGCACATCAACCGAATTGCAGCCGAGTAGGCCGATCCCGCGCAGGATGAAGGGCATCACCGTGGTCTCGAGCGCGGTACCGCCGGCGAGGCCAATGCTGGCGATGTTGCCGTTGGGCGCCAGGGTACGCGTGATCTGTGCGAGCATGGCGCCGCCGACGTTGTCGATCGCGCCACCCCAGACCGCCTTTTCAAGCGGACGATCACCGCCGGGGAGTTCATCGCGGCCGATGATGCGGCTCGCGCCGAGGCTGGTCAGCCAGTCGTGCAGCGCCTGTTTGCTGGAGACGGCGACGACCTCGAAGCCGAGTTGAGCAAGGATGCTGATGGCGATACAGCCAACGCCACCGCTGGCGCCGGTGACCAAGATCGGGCCGAGGCCGGGGTGCTGGCCGTTGACCAAGAGCCGGTGCACGGCGAGCGCGGCGGTGAAACCGGCGGTGCCGAGGATCATCGCCTGGCGCGGGTCGAACGCCTTGGGCATGGGCGCGAGCCAGTCGCCGGGCGCGCAGAGCGTCTCGGCATAGCCGCCGTCGTGGTCGAAGGCCATGCCGAAGCCGGTGGCGATGGCCGCGTCGCCCGGTTTCCAGCAGGGATGTTCCGATTGCTCGACGATGCCAGCGGCATCGATCCCGCCGGTGAGCGGGAAGCGCTTGATCACCTTGCCTCGGCCGGTGCCGGCGAGGGCATCCTTGTAGTTGACGCCAGATGCACTCACGCGGAGCAAGACCTCGCCTTGCTGCGGCGCTGTGATCGCAATCGATTCAACGCCGGCGCGATGGCCGTCGTCGTCCTGATGGATGCGAAATGCCTGTTGCTGAGTCACTGTTCGCTCCTGCCGTTCGGGCGCTGCGGATTTAGGCCGGATTCAGGCCGCTTCGACGACGAAACGATGCCGCCGCACGGGCGCGGGAAGATCACTCAACCTTAACGGCAATCTCGGCGATACGCGAGCGCCATTGCTGCGGGCCGGTCTCGTGTACCGAGACCCCCTGGCTGTCGACGGCGACGGTGACCGGCATGTCGACGACCTCGAATTCGCGGATCGCCTCCATGCCCAGATCCTCGAAGGCGATGACGCGCGCCGATTTGATCGCCTTGGAGACCAAGTAGGCGGCGCCGCCGATCGCGATCAGATAGACCGCGCGATGGCGGCGGATGGCGTCGATCGCCTCGGGGCCGCGCTCGGCCTTGCCGATCATGCCGATCAGACCGGTCTGTTCCAACAGCGGATCGGTGAAGCGATCCATGCGGGTGGAAGTGGTCGGCCCGGCGGGGCCGACGACCTCGTCGCGCACCGGGTCGACCGGGCCGACGTAGTAGAGGAAACGGTTGGTCAGGTCGACGCCCTCGGGCAACGGTTCGCCACGGTTGAGGAGGTCGACGAGGCGCTTGTGGGCGGCATCGCGGCCGGTCAGCAGCTTGCCGGAGAGCAGTAGGCGCTCGCCGGGCTGCCAGGTCTCGATCTGCGCGCGGGTGATCTGGTCGAGGTCGACGCGCCGGGCGCCAGCGGCGGCGTCCCAGGCGATCTCGGGCCAGTTATCCAATGATGGCGGTGCGAGCCGTGCCGGGCCGGAGCCGTCGAGGGTGAAATGGCAATGACGGGTCGCGGCGCAGTTCGGGATCAGCGCGACGGGCAAGGAGGCGGCATGGGTCGGGAAGGTCTGGATCTTCACATCGAGCACGGTGGTCAGGCCACCCAGACCTTGGGCGCCGATGCCGAGGGCATTGACCTTCTCGTGGATCTCTAGACGCATCTCCTCGAGCGCGTTGGCTGGGCTGCGGGCCTTGAGTTCATGCAGATCGATCGGCTCGTTGATGGCGGCCTTGGCCATCAGCATCGCCTTCTCGGCGGAGCCACCGATGCCGAGCCCGAGGATGCCGGGCGGGCACCAGCCGGCGCCCATGCTCGGGAGCTGTTCGAGCACCCAATCGACGATACTCGCGCTAGGCGTCAGGATGGCGAAACGGGACTTGTTCTCGGAGCCACCGCCTTTCGCGGCGAGCTGCACCTCGAGCGTCTTTCCGGGCACCAGCTCGGTATGCACGATGGCCGGGGTGTTGTCGCCGGTGTTGCGCCGTTCGCCGAACGGCGGCGCGACGATGGACGCGCGCAGGATGTTGTCGGGATCGGTGTAGGCACGCCGCACGCCCTCATCGACCATCTGCTGCAGGCTCAGCTCGCTGTCCCAGCGCAGGTCCATGCCCACCTTCAGGAAGGCGATGACGATGCCGGTGTCCTGGCAGATCGGCCGTTGCCCCTCGGCGCAGAGCCGCGAGTTGATCAGGATCTGGGCCATCGCATCCTTGGCTGCGGGCGACTCCTCGGCCGCGTAGGCGGCGCTCAGGGCACGGATATAGTCCGGCGGATGGAAGTAGGAGATGTATTGCAGCGCATCGGCGATGCTGCTGATCAAATCATCGGAACGGATGACAGACATGGACAAGCGGTGATCTCAAACAGGGGGGTGAGTGCTCAGTATAGCCGGCTCATGCAACTTGCAGGGCGGCTCGGAAAGCACCTAACGGCTTCCCGACTCGAGCGCCGCCGTTCGGCAACCACTGGCCGGCAACGACTGGCCAGCAATGATCGGGCAGTCGACAATGGACAGCGACTTTAATCCGCGTTGGAATCCACGCCGGCATCCAGGTCGGCCTCGGTATAGACCCGATTACGACCGGCCGTCTTGGCCGCGTAGAGCGCGTTATCGGCGCGACTGACCAAGGCGTCCTGGCTGTCGTCTTCGTCGAGACGTGCGGCGGTCAGGCCGACGCTGACGGTGATCTGCAGCGCGCGATCGTCGATCAGGAAACGCGTGGTTTCGATCTGCTGGCGCAGGCGCTCGATGAAGCCCCGCGCCTGCATCAGGTTGGTATCGGGCATCAGGATCAGGAACTCCTCGCCACCCCAGCGCGCGATCCAGTCGGCCTCGCGGGTGTTGTCGCGCAGCAGTGTGGCGATCCGCTGGAGCATCTGATCGCCGACGAGATGACCATGTTCATCGTTGATGCGTTTGAAAAAATCAAGATCGAGGATGGCGATGGCGTGCGGGCGTTGCCCGCGCTGGCTTTGCGCCTGGATGCTACGGATCGCGCGCCACATGCCGCGCCGGTTGAGCAGATCGGTCAGCGGATCGTGCTCGGCATGGTAAGCGAGCTGTAGCTCGGCCTCCTTGCGGCGGGTGATGTCGATGCGCAGGCCGCTGGCCGCGAGCGCGACACCGTCCGGGTCGCGATCGTAGACGCGCGCGTGGTCCTGGATCCAGACCCAGTGCCCATCACAATGGCGAAAGCGATATTCAGCGGTAAAGTCATCCAGGCCGCCGAACATGACCTGCTCGGTTTGATCGGCGAAGCGAGCCATGTCCTCGGGATGGACGTTCGCGCGCCACCAGTCATAGGTGACCTGAGTCTGGCCGGGTTCATAGCCGATCTGGGCCAGGTAGCGGTCGTCGATGAACACCTCGCCGGTGGTGAAATCGGCGGTATAGGTGCCGATGCCGCCGGACTCGAGAGCCAGCTCGAGCATGCGTTGAGTCTGCAGGAGCTGTAGCTGCGCGAGCTTCTGCTCATGAATGTCGCGGCCGATGCCGATGATCGCGGTGACCTGGCCGTGCTCATCGAGCACCGCAGCGTCGGACCAGCCGAACCAACGCCAGCCGTCGCGGGTCATGGCCCGTTGTTCGAGGTAGCAGCGGTGCGGGGGTTGGTCGAGCGTCGCCATCGCCGCTTCGGTCTCGGCGCGATCATCTGGATGCACCAGCGGCATGAACCGCTGACCGATCAGCTCGTCCTCGCGCTTATCGAAGGTCTTGCAATAACCGGCGTTGACGAACAGGAAGCGACCCTCGAGGTCGACCTGGACGATCAAATCCGTCTGCTGCTCGACCAAGAGCCGATAAGGGGCCTCGCTGGTGCGCGGGGATGCCTCCAACGACGTCGGCTGGAGCGGCGGCTGCCGGGTCGGCGGCTGCTGGCGCGATTGCTTGGGTTTGCGATGATCCAGTTTGCGATGATCCATTGTCGCGTGCGTCTACCCTCGACGCTGGCAGGACTGTGGCGAACACAGGAAACGAGCCCCTATAGTGACGCAAAAGGCCCGATGAGGCGAGCGGGTTAGCGCCTGTCGGCGTCCAACTGGCGTAGCGCATCTGCGGGCATCGGGCGACCGAACAGATAGCCTTGCACCTCATCACAGCCTTCGTGTTCGAGAAAGTCGGCTTGCGCTGGGGTTTCAACCCCTTCGGCGATGACCTCCAGCCCCAAGGTCCGGGCAAGGGCGATGATGGCGCGGGCGATGGCGTCGTCATTGTCATCCACCGTCACCCCATCGATGAAGCTCTTGTCGATCTTGAGCCGGCTGATCGGCAGTGTCTTCAGATAGCCGAGCGAGGAGAAGCCGGAGCCGAAGTCATCGATGGCGAGGGTCACGCCCAGCTTGCGCAAGGCGTTCAGATTGGCGACCACGCGCTCGACGTTGCGCATGAGCAAGGATTCGGTCACCTCGAGTTCGATCCGCCCCGGGGCGACGCCGGTTCGCTTGAGGATGGCGTTGATCTCATCAACGAGATCGAGACGCTCGACCTGTTGCACCGAGACATTCACCGCCAGGCGCTTGAGCTTGAATCCGCTTGCATCCCAGGCGCTCAGTTGCAGGCAGGCCTGTTCCAGCACCCAACCGCCGAGTTCGCTGATGAGTCCGATCTCCTCGGCGATCGGGATGAAGTCCGCCGGCGACACCTTGCCCAACTCCGGATGCGTCCAGCGCAGCAGCGCCTCGGCGCCGAGGATGCGGCCGTGCTTGAGTTCGAACTGCGGCTGGTAGAGCAGTTCCAGCTCGTTGCGGGCCAGGGCCCCGCGCAGCGCGGTCTCGAGATGCAGTCGCTGCATCGCGCGCGCGGTCATCTCGGCCTCGAAGAAGCGGTAGGTGTTGCGCCCCTGGTCCTTGGCGCGATACATCGCCAGATCGGCGTTGCTCAACAGGCTGTCCATGCTCTTGCCATCGTTTGGGAACAGGCTGACGCCGACGCTGGCGGTCAGGCGCAGCTCGCGATCGGCGACCAGGAAGGGTTGCGAGACGAGCTGACAGAGACGCTCGGCAAGATGCGCGGCGGTGGACGGATCATCGATGCCATCCATCAGGATGACGAACTCATCACCACCAAGACGAGCGACGGTGTCGGCCTTGCGCACCTCGTGCTCGATGGCGTTCGCGACATTTTTGAGCAGCTCATCGCCAATCGAGTGGCCGAGGCTGTCGTTGACGTTCTTGAACAGGTCGAGGTCGACGAACAGCAGTGCCAGCATCCGGTTGTCGCGTTTGGCCCGCTGCAGCGACTGCTCCATGCGCGCGCGCAGCAGGGTGCGGTTCGGCAGCCCGGTCAAGGCATCATTGTGGGCCAGGCGGTAGAGTTCCTCCTCGGAACGTTTGGCCTCGCTGATATCGTTGAAGATGCCGATGTAGTTGAGCAACTGGCCATGCTCATCGCGCACGCTGGTGATGGTCATGCGCGCCGGATAGGTCTCGCCATCCTTGCGTCGGTTCCAGATCTCACCGCGCCAGGCGCCGGTGTGATCGATCATCTGCCACATGCTCTCGAAAAAGGCCGCGTCCTGATAGCCGGAGCCGAGCAGTTTCGGCTGACGACCGAGGATCTCGGCTTCCGCGTAGCCGGTGATCTCGGTGAAGGCGCGATTGACGGCGAGTATCCGCTGCTCGGCGTCGGTGACCATGATCGCCTCGGCGCTATTCTCGAACACGGTCGTGGCCTGGCGCTCGCGCTGGCGGGCCTTGGCCTCCTCGGTGCGGTCATGCCAGTGCAGGAAGTAGGCGGGCTCGCCTTCGAGTTCGACCGGTACCTGGGTGACCTCGACCAGCAACGGCGCGCCATCGCCCTGTTGATGCAGCCATTCAAAGCGCAAGGTCTTGCCGGGGGCTTGCTCCAAGAGCTGCTCGTCTTTGATCTTGGAGGATTCGCCATCGGGTTGCACGGGCGGCGAGAGTTCATACGCGCGCTTGCCGATGACGGCCTCGGCGTCCTCGTAGCCGAGCATGCGCAGCGCGGCTTGATTGACCTCGGTGAATCTGTTGCGCTGCATCACCAGCATGCCTTCGGCGGCGGACTCGAACAGCGCGCGAAAGCGTTTCTCGCTCTCCTGGAGCTGGGCCTTGGCCTCGATCTCGGCGGTGATATCGACACCGGTGCCACGCAGGATCGTGACCTTGCCGCTCGCGTCCTTGACCACCTCGGCGCGGGTTCGCAGCCAGCGTGTGCTGTCATCGCTGGCGCGTCTGATGCGGTGCTCAAGCTCGCAGCCCTTGCCCTTGGCGAGCGTCTTGCGCGCGGCGGCCTCGACCCGCTTGCGATCCTCGGGATGCGCGAACGCTTGGCTGAGTTCGGCGCAGGAGTAGGCCGTGCGCTCGGCGCCACAAATGCGTTGCCAGCCCGGCGAGACCTGGATCAGATCCTTGTCGATCTCCCAAGACCAGGCGCCGGTCTTGGCGATGCGCTCGGCATCGACGAGCATGTTGCGCAGTTCGTGGACTGACGCTTCCATCGCCTGGCGCGCGGTCACATCCCGGTTGACCCCGCGGCGCCCGAGGTAGCGGCCATCGTCGGCCATCACCGCGCGGCATTCGTGCTCGATCCAGCGCCACTCGCCATCGCGATGGCGAAGCCGGAGCAGTATGCTGCGCTGGGCATCGGCCTGGGGGCTCAGCGCGTGCGTCAGATGTTCATTCCAGGTCGCACGGTCGTCGGGGTGCAACAGACGCTCGATCAGTTGCGGATCATCGAGAAAGGCCTGGGCGCTATAACCGGTGACCCGGCGGCAGCCCGGCGAGACATGGATGAAGTTCCCCACGGGGCTGATCCAGTAATCCCAATCCGGGCTGTAGTCGGTGAGGACGTGGTAGGCCTCCTGGGTGCTGGCGAGCCGATCATAGGCTTGGCTCAACTCGCGCTGCTGTTGCACGATCGCGGTGCGATCGACGATCGCGCAGAGCAGCCGCAGCTCGCCGTCGGGCGCGTCGGGCAGACGGGCGCCGTGCAGATCGCCGAAGAATTCGTGACCTTCGGTGGTCATGAACTTCAGTTCCGGGCGCGCGGTCTGCGGCTGTTGGCTTTGGTGGGTGAGTTGGCGCAGCAGATCGAGAAAACCGCCGCGATCGTGTTCGTTGATCAGACGCAGCAGGAAATGATGATGGACGCGCAGATCACGCAACGCGAAGAGTTCGCTCGCCGCCGGATTGGCCGAGATGATGAGTCCGTGCCGGTCGATCACCAGTTCGGCGATCGGTGCGCTTTGGAAGAGCGCGGTGAAGCGCTCCAAGGCGCTGTTCGCGGCCGCTTGGCTGCGGGTGAGTTCCTCGTTCTGGATCTCGAGTTCGGCTTGATAGATGCGCACATTCTCGATCAGCGCCTGGAGATCGACATTGCCGCTGGCGATCAGATCCTCGGCGAGATCGAAGCGCCCTTCACGCAGCGCCGAGAGTGCGCCCTCGCGCAGTTGCTCGAGTTCGAGCGCGCTATCGGTGTCGGTGGACTGGGAGTCGTTGGAGTCTGTCATCATCGCTCATATCGACGGCCGCGCTGTGGCGGTCCCGCTCGGGCCGCCGCAGGCGCCGATCATGGGTGCCGATCGCCGACAGCCCGTCACCGGAAAACCGATCGCAGGTGCTGGCAGGGTGCTGGGGGGAATCAGCCGGTTTGATCTTCTTCTCGTTTCCAGGCGCTGATGTCGATATGACTGACGACGACCCCACCCCCTGGGTGCTGAATGGGCGCCGCGTGCATCAGGAACCAACGCTCGATCTCTGGCGAATGGCAAGGGTACTCCATCGCAAAGCTGTCGTGCTCCCCCGCGAGCAGTGCCCGCAGGCCCTCCGCAGCCTTCTCAGCATAGTCGCCATCGGTGGCGTTTGCACCAGACTGGCAGGCCTCCAGATAGCTGCTGCCCGGTCCGCTTCTGGCCAGATCGGGGTCGCCATTGCCGCAGGCGAACTGGCGCCAGGCCTGGTTGATCATGGTGATGCGCCCGCTGGCGTCGAGCACCGCAACATGCTCGGGGAGTGAGTCCAACACCGATTGCATGCGCTCGATGTCGCGCAGGGTGGTGACATCGACGAAGGTCGCCACCGCGCCCCGGGGCACACCGGGACGCACCGCATAGGGCAGGACCCGGGCGAGATAGACACGGTCGTTGACGGCGGGCACCTCGCGCTGGAGCATGTCGCCGTCGTGGATCGTGCGCCTCAGTTCGGCGAAGAAGTCGGGATAGTCGAGGAGGTTGGTGAAATCATCGATGGCGCGTCCGAGGTCGGCCTCGCGGATCTTGAACAGCTTGGTCGCCTCGGGCGTGAAGCGCGTCAGTTTCAGGTCGTGATCGACGAAGATGGTGGCGATGGCCGCCGCCTGGGCCATGCTATCGAGGTCGGCGTTGAGGCGGTTGAGGATCTCGATCTTCTCCTGGTTCTCGGAGTTGACTGTGTAGAGCTCCTCGTTGACCGATTGCAATTCCTCGTTGGAGCTTTGCAGCTCCTCGTTCGAGGCCATCAGCTCCTCATTGGTGGCTTGCAGCTCCTCGTTGGCGGTCTCCAGCTCCTCGATGGTGGCCTGCAGGCTCTCGCGGGTGACCGCCAGTTCGCGCTCGAGCGTCTCCAGGCGGTCGGCCGATTCGGCGCTGAGGTCCATGGTCTGCACCGACTCGGCATCGGCCTCGAGCTGCAAGGTTGGTTCCGGCTCGAATGAGAGCATCAGGTAGCCGTCGGTGCCCTCTTGCGGGACATGGCGCACCACCAGGCGCACGCGCTCGCTCTGAGCGTGCGCGAGCTTGACGTGCAGGATATCCGAGCGCACCGACTCCTTGCTCACAGCCACCTTGTGCAGCAGGGCTTGGGCGACCGGTGCGATCGAGGCCGGCAGCAGCTTGCCGATATCCAGGGTCGCGCTGCCCTCGCCGATGGACAGATAGCGCGAGACGTCCCCGAAGACGTGCAGCAACTCCTGCCGCGTGTTGAGCAGCAGACTGACCGGGGCATAGCCGCGCAGCAGCACCGCTTGGCCGGCATCGATGGCGGCCGCATCGCTGTTGGTGCGTGCGCGCTGCGCGCCGGGGCGTTTGCCGCTGGTGACGTGGCGCCCGATCGGGGCGTGCGACTCGAGCGGCGGCGCGCCGTGGCGCAGGATGCGATAGAGCTTGTGCTTGGAGCTGACGGCGCTGAAATCCTGTTGCACGCTGGAGATGCTCTCGCTCGAGCCGAGGAACAGGTAGCCGCCGGGCGCCAGCGCGTATTGGAGCCGGCGCATCACCCGGTCCTGGGCGTCGTTGCGGAAATAGATCAGCAGATTGCGGCAGGAGACCAGGTCCATGCGCGTGAACGGCGGGTCTTCGAGCAGATTGTGCTTGGCGAAGACGATGTTATGGCGCAGGTCGTTCTTGACGATGTAGTGATTGCCGCGTTTGTAGAAGAAGCGCTCGAGGCGTTCCGGCGAGACCTCGGCGGCGATCGATTCGGAGAACATGCCGGCGCTGCCGGTATCGACATTGTGCTGCTCGACATCGGTGGCGAAGAGCTTGAAGTCGGGCCAGCGACGCAGCGTGTCGAAGGCCTCGGCGAAGAGGATCGCGATCGAATAGGCCTCCTCGCCGGTGGACACGCCGGGCACCCAGACGCGGATCGGCTGGTTCTCGGTGTGGTCCTTGACGATGGGCAGCACGACCTTCTCGGCCAGCGCCTCGAAGGATTCGGTGTCGCGGAAGAAGTTGGTGACCGGGATCAGCATCTCTCGGCGCAGCGCATGCAGTTCGCTGACATCGCCATCGAGCAGCTTGACGTAGTGCTCGAGATCGGACACATGACGCACCTGCATGCGCCGCTCGATGCGGCGCATCACGGTGGCCGGCTTGTAGTCGCGGAAGTTGATGCCGCCCTGATGATGCAGCAGGTGCAGCACCTCCTCGAGCGCGCTCTCGCGGTCGTAGCTGATACTGGGGCCGCTGCTACCGTAGTGTATGGCGCGCGCGCGCGGCGCATGGCTGATGTGATCGAGGATGCGCGGGCCGAGTTCTTCCGGCGGCAGGATGGCGTCGACCAGGCTGGTGGCGATGACGCTGCGCGGCATGCCGTCGAATTTGGCCGATTCCGGGTCTTGCGATAACAGCAGGCCGCCGGCGTCGTTGATGGCGACGGCCCCCCGGGTGCCATCGGAGCCGGTGCCGGAGAGGACGACGGCGATGGCGCGATTGCCATAGGCGCTGGCCAGGGAGCTGAAGAACAGGTCGATCGGCAAGGCGAGGCCGCGCGGACTCTTCGGGCGCAGCTGCAGCTCGGTGCCAGAGACGCTCATCATGCTCGCCGGCGGGATCAGGTAGATGCGATCGGGCTCGATCGTCATGCCGTCCTCGACCGTGGTTACCGGCATCGAGGTATAGCGCCCGAGCAGGTTGGCCATCATGCTCTTGTGATCCGGCGACAGGTGCTGGATCACGACGAAGGCCGCGCCGGTCTGCACCGGGAGCGATTGGAAGAAGCGCTCGAGCGCGTCGAGTCCACCCGCCGAGGCGCCCACAGCGACCACATAGGGCAGGGAATTGGCCGGCTGGCTTTTCGATCCCTTGCGCGGGTCGCTCGGTTGTTCGTGCTCTGACATGGCTGGCTCGACGTGGCGATGAGGAAGAAGGCGACCGAGGCGGATGATAGCCGACTGACTGATCCCCGCCATAGGCTTGTCGGTACCCATCTGACATATATCATGGGCGTGTTGGCCTCGCATTGACCGAGCCGAGGAATAACCCTAGAGTCCTCGTGTCATGCAGGAGGTGCCTTGCGGTTGATGCAAGGTGAAACGGGAAGCCGGTCCGGCGGATGCTCCATCGCATCCGCGAAGCCGGCGCTGCCCCCGCAACGGTAGGTGAGTTAAGGCGCGATCGGATGCCACTGTGGCCCATTCACGGGCCATGGGAAGGTGACGCGCCTCGGTCTCGACGCAGATTTTTGCGTCGAGACCGGCTCACGAGCCCGGAGACCGGCCTTCTGCGACACGCTGGTGCCGCAGAGAGGGCGGCTTTTTTTGTCCTCGAGCGGGCCATTCGCCCCAACGCGTCTCACGGGTGGTGAGACCTCAGAGGACACCCTAGATGATTCACTCAAGATACGCTTCGACGTGGTGGCCGTTGCCGTCATGCGCCCTCCTGGCGCTGCCATCGGCTCCGCTATGGACCCTGCTGTGGGCCGGGCCCTTGCATGCTCAGGTTGAAGCGATCACCAACCTGCCCCCGATTGTGGTCACCGCCACTCGCACCGCGCAAACCGCCGACGAGACGTTGGCCTCGGTGAGCGTGATCGATCGCGCCGAGATCGATCGGCGCCAGCCCAAGACCATGACTGATATCCTGCGTGGTCTGCCCGGCGTGGCGCTGTCCAGCAATGGCGGGCTCGGCGCCAGTTCCTCATTATTCCTGCGCGGCACCAATTCCGGTCACACGCTGGTGCTGATCGACGGCGTCAAGGTCGGCTCGGCGACAACCGGAACGGCGCCTTGGGAGAACATCCCGGTCGATCAGATCGAGCGCGTCGAGGTGGTGCGCGGCCCACGCTCGAGTCTGTATGGCTCCGAGGCTATCGGTGGTGTGATCCAGATCTTCACCCGCCGCGAGCGCGTCGAGCCGCTGACGCCCAGGTTGAGTCTGGGTGCCGGCTCCGAGAATACGGTGCGCGCTAGCGGCGGCTTGTCGGTCGGCAACGCGGATGGCTGGCTCGATGCCAGTCTCGGCTTCGAGCAGAGCGCCGGCTTCGATGCCTGCAGCGGTGAGCCGTTCATCGGCGGCTGCTTCGTCGATGAGCCGGATGACGACGGCTATACCAACAAGAATGGCGCGCTCAGCGCTGGCTGGCGGTTCTCCGATCGCCTCTCGTTGGAAGGCGACTTCATGCGCTCGGAGGGCGATGTCGACTTTGATGGCAGCGCCTTTGCCGGCAACCGCAATAAGACCGTCTTGCAGGTTGCGCGGCTGCGGGCGCGGGCGCAACCGCTGGAGCCCTGGACCAGCACCCTAGAGGTCGGGCGCAGTTGGGACCAGTCGCGGGTGTTCTTCGATGATGCGTTCAAGGATCGCTTCGATACCCGCCGCGACCACCTCGGCTGGCAGAATGACATCCTGTTCGGGGCCGCCCAGCAGCTGACGCTCGGGATCGATCATCGTCACGATGCGATCACCACCAAGACCCCCTATGAGGATGATTCGCGCGACAATACCGGTTATTACGGCCAGTATCTGGGGCGTTTCTGGAACACCGATCTCCAGCTCAGTCTGCGCCAGGACGAGAACTCGCAGTTCGGCGGCCATGGCACCGGCAACGCCGCGCTTGGCTATGGCTTCGCCAATGGGCTGCGGCTGACGGCGAGTGTCGGTACTGCGTTCAAGGCGCCGACCTTCAACGAGCTGTACTACCCTGGCTTCGGCAATCCCGATCTCGACCCGGAACAATCCCGCAGCGCCGAAGTCGGCATCTCCGGCGCGCATCCTTGGGGACGTTGGTCCGCGAATCTCTACCAGACCGACATCGATGACCTGATCGCGACCACGCAGGTCACACCGACGCTGTACCTGCCCGAGAACGTCGATCGCTCCCGCATCCGGGGCCTCGAACTCTGGACCACCGCCGAGCTGGGCGGTTGGATCATGGATGCGAACCTGACTCTACTCGATCCGCGTAACGAGTCGAGCGGCCCGGAGAACGGCAACCTGTTGCCGCGCCGCCCGGAGCAGACTTTCCAGATTGATGCCGATCGGCAGTTCGGGCGCATCGGCGTCGGCGGAACCCTGTTCGTCTCAGGACGCCGCTTCGATGACGCGGCGAACCAGACCCGCCTCGATGGCTTCAGCCTGGTCGACTTGCGCGCCGACTATGCGTTCAGCGATGCGCTGCGGCTGCAGGCGCGGGTCGAAAACCTGTTCGACGAGCAGTATGAGACTGCGGCTTATTTCAATCAGCCCGGTCGCACGCTGATGTTCACGCTGTTGTATCAGCCTTGATACCTAGCCTGATGATCGAGGACGAACATCTAGCTCAGCTCGAGCGCCTGACTCAAGAGCGTCGTTGCACTCTGATCCTCGGCGGGGTGCGCTCGGGCAAGAGCCGTCTGGCCGAGCAGTTGGCGCGGGACTCGGGGCGGCCCGTGACCTACGTGGCCACGGCCACCGCAAGCGATGGCGAGATGCGCGAGCGCATCGTCGCGCACCAAGCGCGGCGACCGAACCACTGGGGGCTGATCGAAGAGCCGCTGGCGTTGCCGGCGGTGTTGGAATCGGCCTGCGTGGCGGGTCACTGCGTGCTGGTCGAATGCCTCACGCTCTGGCTCGCGAACCTGCTCTGGGCCGAGGAGCCAGGGCGGCTGGACGCTGAACTCGCAGCCCTGGACGCGCTGCTGCCACGGCTGCCGGGGCAGGTCATCTTTGTCGGCAACGAGGTCAACATGGGCGTGATCCCGGTCAACGACCTGGCCCGGCGCTACGGCGACCTCGCCGGCAGCCTGCATCAGCGCATCGCGGCCCAGGCCGAGCAGGTGGTGCTGACGGTTGCTGGACTGCCGTTGGTGCTCAAGGGGCCGCCGCTACCCTCGGCATGACGGCTGGATATCGTCGCTCGCGGGAGCCACTGTCAGAGGTCATCCGAACTGCTGACCGCGCGAGGCCATCCCATGCCCGAGACCGACCCGAGCACTGCTCAACCGAGCAGCGGCGAGCGTAATCGACTCGCCGAGACCACCAGCCCCTATCTGCAACAGCATGCCGAGAACCCGGTGCACTGGTGGCCTTGGTGCGAAGAAGCGCTGGCGCTGGCGCGCGCCGAGGATAAGCCGATCCTGCTCTCGATTGGCTACTCGGCCTGCCATTGGTGCCATGTGATGGCACACGAGTCGTTCGAGGACGAAACCACGGCGAAGCTGATGAACCGGCTCTTCGTCAATATTAAGGTCGATCGGGAGGAGCGGCCGGATCTCGATAAGATCTATCAGACCGCGCACCAGCTGCTCGCCCAGCGCACTGGCGGTTGGCCGCTGACGGTGTTCCTGACCCCGGATGACCTGGCGCCGTTCTTCGCCGGCACCTATTTCCCGAAAACGCAGCGGCATGGCCTGCCGTCGTTTCAAGAGTTGCTGCTGGGCGTTGAGCGCGCCTATCGCGAGCAACCGGACGCGATCCGCGAGCAGAATGCGTCGCTGCGCAAGGCGCTGTCGCAGCTTGATGGACCGGATGGGTCGGTCGGCGAGCCGCTGTCGGACCTGACGCCGCTCGATCAGGCGCGTCGACAGCTGGCCGGCAGCTACGACAAGGTTAGTGGTGGCTTTGGGCGCGCGCCCAAGTTCCCGCATCCGACCAATCTGGAGCTGTTGCTGCGCCATTATGCGGCGACCGCAGCGGCCGGCAGCCCCGACCAGCAAGCGCGCGAGATGGCCCTGTTCACGCTGGAGCGGATGGTGCGCGGTGGCCTCAACGATCAGCTCGGCGGCGGCTTCTGTCGCTACTCGGTCGATGATCAGTGGATGATCCCGCACTTCGAGAAGATGCTCTACGACAACGGGCCGCTGCTGGCGCTCTGCTGCGATGCCTGGCAGCTCAGCGGTGAGGCGCTCTTTCGCGACGCGGCGATCGGCACCGCCGATTGGGTCATCGCCGAGATGCAGTCGGAGGAGGGTGGCTACTTCTCGGCGCTGGATGCCGACAGCGAGGGCGAGGAGGGCCGTTTCTACGTCTGGGATCGCGACCAGATCGCCGCGCTGCTGAGCGCCGATGAGTTGGCCTTGATCACCCGGCTGTTCGGGCTGGACCAGGCGCCGAACTTCGAGGGTCGCTGGCATCTGCACGGCTATCGCACGCTCGCCGAGGTCGCCACCGAGCAGGGGCTTGATCCCGACGCCGCCGCTGCGTTGCTGGCCAGCGCTAAGGCCAAACTGCTCGCGGCGCGCGCCGAGCGCGTGCGGCCGGGGCGCGACGAGAAGGTGCTGACCGCTTGGAACGCGCTGATGATCAAGGGCATGCTGCGCGCGGGCCGACTCTTAGGCCGGGAGGACTATCTGGACTCGGCCGATCGCGCGCTGGCGTTCATGCGCGCTCGGCTCTGGCGCGACGGCCGCTTGCTCGCGACCTACAAGGATGGCAAGGCGCATTTGAACGCCTATCTGGACGATTATGCCTTCCTGCTCGATGCGTTGCTCGAGCGCTTACAGACGCAGTTCCAGCCCGCCGATCTGGACTGGGCGCAGGCACTGGCCGAGGTGTTGCTGACCCAGTTCCAAGATGACGCCAATGGCGGCTTCTACTTCACCAGCGCCGATCACGAGGCGCTGTTGCAGCGCCCGAAGCCGCTAGCCGATGAGTCGACGCCTTCCGGCAATGGCATCGCCGCGTTCAGTCTGCAGCGGCTCGGGCATCTGCTCGGCGAGCCCAAATACCTTGATGCCGCAGCGCGCACGCTCGGCGCGGCGGCGGAGGCGATCCGACGCCTGCCCTATGCGCATGGGACCTTGCTGATGGCGCTCGATGAGCAGCTGAGTCCGCCGGAGATGATCGTGATTCGTGGGCCTATTGAGGGCGATGCGACTGCTGTTTTCGGGGCATCTTCGGCTCGCCCGTCTGGCAACGCTCGAGATGGCAAGAGCAACAGCGCGGAAGCGGGTGCCGCTCCTGCGTCCCTCGAGGCGCCTGGAAACGGCGCATCACGCCCTAGCGACGCGCTCAGTTCGTGGCAGACCATAGCGCAATGCGACTACGCACCGCGTCGGCTGACGCTCGCGATCCCGGTCGAGATCACCGAGCTACCGCCGGCCTTGACGACGATGCAGCCGGGCGAGCATGTCCGTGCTTACCGTTGTTGCGGCACTCAGTGCGAGGCACCGATCGAGACCCTCGAGCAGTTTGCGGAGACTATGGTCCTCACATGAAGTGATCGGGGTGTTTCATCGGCATCGGCGCGACTTCAAAGACGCTGCCTCGTGCAGTGCTTGTTCGCTCGGGATGGTGCTGGTAACTTCCATAGCCGAATCGGCGATCATTGATCGTCCAGTCTCTCCGGCTTGAAGGGGTTTCGAGATCGCTACCAGCCTACTTGCCCTGATCGATGACGTTGCCACCGTCCTCGACGATGTCTCGCTTCTTGCGAAGATTGCCGCGCGCAAGACCGGCGCTGTACTGGGCGATGATCTGGCGCTGAACGCACAGCAGGTGACCGGCGTGCGCGCCCAGCGCGAGCTGCCGGTGGTCTGGGCGGTGTTCAAAGGCTCGCTGGTCAATAAGCTGATCCTGGTGCCGGCAGCACTGGTGATCAGCGCCATTGCGCCCTGGGCGATCACGCCGCTGCTGATGATGGGCGGGCTGTACCTCTGTTACGAAGGCTTCGAGAAGCTCGCGCACAAGTACCTGCAGGATGCCGATGCGGAGCAGGCGCACCGCAAGGAGATCAGGCAGGCCCTGGCCGACCCTGACACCGATCTCAAGACGCTGGAAAAAGACAAGATCAAGGGCGCGATCCGCACCGACTTGATCCTGTCGGCCGAGATCGTCGCAATCACACTCGGGGTCGTCGCCGCTGCACCCCTGCTGACCCGCGTGCTGGTGCTCTCGGGCATCGCGCTGGCGGTGACGGTCGGCGTCTATGGGCTCGTCGCTGGGATCGTCAGACTCGACGACGCCGGTGTTGCGCTGACCGAGACCGAGGGCGAGGCCTCGGCGGATCGCGCCAAGCGCGCGCTGGGCCGCGCGATCCTCGTTGCCGCGCCCTATCTGATGAAGACGCTGTCGGTGCTTGGGATGATCGCGATGTTCTTGGTCGGCGGTGGCATCCTGGTCCACGGCATCCCAGCGCTGCATCACGGGCTCGAGCATCTTGTGCATGGGCTCGGCGGCATGCTCGGGGCGCTGACGCCGATGCTCGTCAATGGCCTGGTCGGGGTTCTGGCTGGCGCGGCGGCCGTTGCCGTGGTGACCGGCATCCAGCGTTGGCGCTCGAACCGAGCCTAGCGCCCGAGCCAAGGTCCGAGGCTGTCCTGGGCTCGATTCGGCTGGCATTGCTGACCTCGCAGTTTGAGCTTGCGGTTTGAGGTGGACCTGGAGGTTACGGGATGACGCGTTTTCGGGATCTTCGCATCCCTTGCCTGGTCGCCTTCCGCTTTCTGACTCGAGTGCCGCTGCCCGCGTTCACCGATGCGAGCCCCATCGAGGCGAGTCCGGTCGTGCTGGGGCGCTCCGCGCTCTGCTATCCGCTGGTTGGGCTCTTCCTTGGCACGACACTCCTGCTGCTCTGGCTTGGGGTTGCCAGCCTGCCCGGCAACGCGCCGCCGCTCGCGACCGCCGCGCTGCTGCTCGCGTTTTGGGTCTGGAGTACCGGCGGCTTGCACCTGGACGGGCTCGGTGACTGTGCCGATGCCTGGGTTGGCGGGCTCGGCAGCCGCGAGCGGACCTTGACGATCCTCAAGGACCCGCTGACTGGCTCGATGGGCGTGGTTGCGCTGGTGCTGATCCTGCTGGTCAAATTCGCCGCGCTCGCGTCCTTGCCTGCGGGGCCGGCTGGCGCGCTGATCTTGTTGCTGACGCCAGCACTGGCGCGCGCGCAACTGCTCGCATTGCCGTTGACCACCGCCTCGGCGCGCCCCGATGGGCTGGGCGCCGCGCTGAGTGAAACCCTTCCGCGCCGCGCTGCCAGCTTGGGGCTCGCCCTGAGTGGGTCGCTCACGCTGCTGCTCTGTGTCATCGCTGGGCTTTGGTCGCTTGGCATCGCGCTGGTTGGCGCGGCCGGCATGCTGCTGTTCTTCTGGCGGCGCAGCATGCTCGAGCGTCTCGGCGGCTTCACCGGCGACACCGCCGGTGCCCTGGTCGAGCTGACCGAGGCGGCGCTGCTGTTGATCGCGGTGCTCCTGTACGCAGTCTGACCTGCCGTGTTCTGATTCAATGCCTATGTCCGAGACCCATCTCAGCCTGTGCGAGGAGTGCGATCTTTTACAGCGCAGTCCACCGTTGCCGCCGCGTGGTTCCTCGCGTTGCGTGCGCTGTGGACATCAGCTGCATCGGCATCGGCCGGCGAGCCTGGATCGTACCCTGGCCTTCGCGCTCACCGGGCTGATCCTGTTCGTCGTTGCCAATAGCTTCCCGTTCCTCTCGTTCGAGATGCAGGGGCAGCGCACCGAGACGACGCTCTTTAGCGGTGTCGCCGACCTCACCGAGCAGGGCAAGGGCGAGGTGGCGGCGGTGGTCTTCTTCACCGCGATCCTGGCGCCCGGTCTGCAGTTGGTGCTGCTGCTGATGGTGTTGGGCCCGTTGAAACTCGGTCGCCGGCTGCCGCCCGGCTATCCGACGCTGTTTCGCTGGTTCAAGACCATGCTGCCCTGGGGCATGATGGATGTCTTCTTGATCGGCATCCTGGTCTCGGTGGTCAAGCTCGCGGACATGGCGACCATCGTCCCCGGCACCTCGCTGTTCGCGTTCGTGTTGCTGATCTTCGTGCTGGCTGCAGCGCAGGCGGCGCTCGATCCGGGTATCGTCTGGGAGCGGGTGCCGCTGCCGGAGCGCGTCCGGCGCGGGCCGCGTATCGGCGAGCGGGTGCTCGGTTGCACGGTCTGCGAGCTGGTGGTGCCGGAGCAGGAGGCGCTGCGCGAGCTGGGACCGGGCGCTCAGCTCGAGGCTCATCTGGGAACCGCCGTCGGCGGGACGCCGTTGAGCGGCGTGCGCCTGCGCTGCCCGCGCTGCGGGGCGATCCTGCACCGGCGCAAGCCGATGAGCCTCCAGCGCACCTGGGCGCTGGTGCTGGCCGCGCTGGCGTTCTATGTGCCCGCGAATGTCTATCCGGTGATGACCGTCACCAGCCTCGGGCAGACACAATCGGATACCATCTTCAGCGGCGTCGTCTTCCTCTTGGAACATGGCATGCTGCCCTTGGCCGCCATCCTCTTCATTGCCAGTATCTTCGTGCCGCTGTTGAAACTCTTGATCCTGATCTTGCTGCTGCTCTCGGTGCAGATGCGATCACTTTGGCGTCCGCGTGACCGAACACGCCTCTACCGCCTGACCGAGGCGATTGGCCGGTGGTCGATGGTCGATGTCTATGTGGTGACCATCCTGGTGGCGCTGGTGCATCTGGGCAATCTCGCCAGCATCCAGGCCGAGGCGGGTGCGGTATTCTTCTGCGCGGTGGTGATCCTGACCATGTTCGCGGCGATGAGCTTCGATCCGCGCCTGATCTGGGATGCTGCGGCCCAGGCTGGGCAGGAGCCGGATCGGGCGCCGGATCGATCCGCCCCGTCCAAGGGCTCACCCGCAGGCCGGGAGGGCGTTGCCGATGCCGTCTGAGCAGGACCGACCCGACGCGCGCAACGTCCCCGACCCGCCGGAAACCGGTGTGCCGATGCCGGCCGCCCCGTTACCCGAGGCCAGGGTGGTCAAGGCGGACCGCATCTCGCTGGTCTGGCTGCTGCCGATCCTGGCGCTGGCGGTTGGCGGCTGGCTGGCATACAAGACCTGGTCCGAGCAGGGCCCCACCATCACCATCAGCTTCAAGAGCGCCTCCGGGTTGCAGGCCGGCAAGACCAAGGTCAAGTTCAAGGATGTCGAGATCGGCCAGGTGAGCGCGATCAGCGTCACCGATGATTTGGATGGGGTCGAGGTCAAGGCGCAACTGACTAGCGGCTCGGAGCACTATCTCACCGATAAGACCCGCTTCTGGGTGGCCCGCCCGCGCGTGACCGCAAGTCAGGTCTCGGGCTTGGAGACGCTGCTCTCCGGGGCCTATATCGCCATCGATCCGGTTACCGATGGCAAGTCGACGCGCGACTTCAAGGGTCTGGCCGATCCGCCGGTGATCACCACCAATGAACCTGGCACACGTTTCCGGCTGCGCTCGTCGACGCTCGGCTCGCTAAACCTGGGCTCGCCGGTCTATTTCCGCCACATCCAAGTCGGTCAGGTGGTGAATTACGAACTCGACAACGACGGCGGCGCCGTCACCATCGATGTCTTCGTCACCAAGCCGCATGATCGGCTGGTCTATGTCAACACGCGCTTCTGGAATGCCAGTGGCATCGATGTCAGTCTCTCCGCCGATGGCGTCACCGTCGATACCGAATCCTTGCTGTCGCTGGTGCTGGGCGGGGTTGCCTTCGATACCCCGAGGATGATCGACACCAAGGGCGCGCCGGCGACCGCCGATCAGTTCTTCCCGCTGTACCCGAACCGGCGCGCGGCCCATGAGCGCATCTACCTCAACAAGCAACGCTATCTGATGGTGTTCTCGGGCTCGGTGCGTGGGCTCAGTGTCGGCGCGCCGGTGTTGCTTCAGGGGATACAGGTGGGCGAGGTGCTCGATATCCAATTGCGCTTCGACCCCGATCAGTTGGACTTCTCGATCCCGGTACTGATCGAAATCGAGCCAGAGCGCATTACCGTGGACGAGGGTGTCGAGCGCACGCTGGTCAACAATCCCAACCTCCTGAGCCAGCTCGTCGCCAGTGGGATGCGCGGGCAGTTGCAGACCGGCAATCTGCTCACCGGGCAGCTGTATGTGGATCTGGACTTCCATCCCGACGCGCCAAGCGCGACCTTGGGTAAGCAAGGTGGCTATACGGTCTTGCCCACAGTGCCGGCACCGATCGAGGCGGTGGCGACCAAGGTCAAGAACATCCTGGCCAAGATCGAGGCCTTTCCGCTCGAGCACATCGGCGATGATCTCACCGGTATCCTGGCCAGTACGCGTGGCTTGGTCGACTCCGAGGAGACCAAGCAGGCGCTCACCGACCTCGAACAAACGATCGCGGACTTGCGCTCGGTGGCCGGCCAGCTCGACGCCACCATGGCGCCCGAGCTGACACGGCTGCTGCGCCAAGCCGACCAGACGGTGGCCAACATCAACAGCCTGATCGGCCCCGAGGGCCCCCTCAGTGGCGAAACCCTGCGTACAATGCGAGACCTAGGCGCCGCAGCGCGGTCGATTCGCACCTTTGCGGATTACCTGGATCGACATCCAGAGGCCCTGATTCGGGGCAAGGGGGGAATGCAGCGATGATCCATGCACTGAGACGACCGATCCTTGGGTTCCTGATGCTCGCGTTGCTGAGCGCTTGCGCCACCTCGCCCTCGTCGCGCTTCTACACCTTGACGCCACTGCCCGAGGCGCAAGGGCTACCCGGTGATATCAGCGGTGGCAAGCTGGCAGTCGGCATCGGTCCGGTGGTGTTTCCGCAGTTCCTGGATCGGCCGCAGCTCGTGGTGCGCGATGGCTCCAACCGTCTCGAGCTGGCCGAATTCAATCGCTGGGGCGGCACCCTGCAGGACGACTTCCTGCGGGTCTGGGGTGAGAACCTGGGCTACCTGCTCGATACCAGCCGCATCCTGATCTACCCCTCCGAATCGCGCATGCCACTCGATTTTCGCATCACCGCCGAGGTGGTCAGCTTCGAAGGACGCCAAGAAGGCGGCGATGCCACCCTCAAGGTGCGTTGGGCCGTGATGGACCCGCGCCTCGAGCAGTCCCTGGCCTCGCGTGAAGACCTTTATCATTGCCCGATCGCGCCGCTGCCGAGGGGCGTGGGTCAGGATCAATCCGAGCCTGCGGCTCATCGGATGCTCGCCGCTGATCAGTCGGAAGCCATAGTGGCGGCCATGAGCCGCTGTCTCGGCCGGTTCAGCGAGGATGTGGCTAAGGTGCTGAGCCAACTGCCAAAGCCAGAACCACCGGCTCAACGTTTCTATTAGCTGGACGCTGTTGATCGCGCTTCAGCACCTTTTTGAGGAGTCAGCATTGATGAGTCGGACGCCATCGGAATCCAGATCGCGCGCCGCAAGCGCGAGTGCCGCGAGCGCTGTGGCGGAGGCCATCGAGGCGGCCTCCATGCCTGCCTGGCCGAGGCTGCCAGGACTGCACCGGCGGCTGCACCAGCGCCATCGGCCGCAGCTCGGGCGTGCCTCGGTGCTCTTCGGCGGCGCGCTGCTGTGCGCGGCGACGGTCATCGCTTTTGCTGACGACAACAGCGATCAGGTAGACAAGGCCGGTGGGTCGAAGACGCCGCCGCCCTCGGTCGTCGTCGCTGCGGTGCAGAAGCAGGATGTCGCCGCCGAGCGGCGCTACATCGGCACCATCAAGGCCATCCAGTCGGTCGATGTGCGCGCGCGGGTTGAGGGCTTCCTGGAGCAGGTCGCGTTCAAGCAGGGCCATCCGATCGAGAAGGATCAGCTGCTCTATCAGATCGAGCAGGATCAATATCAGGCGACATTGGCCAATGCCGAAGGCCAGCTCGCGGCAGCCGAGGCGGGACTGGCCAGCGCCACGGCGACCCTGGAAGACAAGCAGGCCGATTTCGAGCGCTTTGAAGTGCTGGTGAAGAAGGGCGACACCTCGCAGACCAATTTCGACCGCGCCAAAGCGCAGCGCGACGAGGCTGCGGCCAATGTCGAGAACGCCAAGGCCAGCATCAAGCAGGCGCAGGCCGCGATCGAGTCGGCCAAGATCAATCTTGGCTATACCACCATCGCGAGCCCGATTGCCGGGCGCATTGGTGCGACCAATTACACAGAGGGCAACCTCGTCAACCCCGGCAGTGGCACCTTGGCAACGGTCGTGCAGCTCGATCCGATCCGCGCCGTTTTTTCGATTCCAAGCGCGGATTTCGTGCGTATCCAAGAGCAGGTGGCGGACGATGGCGCGGACCATGCTCGGGATCTGTTCGTGCCGCATCTCATCCTGCCGACCGGCAAGACCTATGCCCACCAGGGCAAGGTCTCCTTCGCCGATAATCAGGTCAACCCAGCGACCGGCACGATCCCGATCTACGCCGATTTCCCGAACCCGGATCGCCTGTTGCTGCCGGGCCAGTTCGTCACCGCGCTGGTGCGCACCGCCGAGACCAAGCAGGAGCCGGTGGTGCCGGCCTCGGCGATCTTGCGCACCCGCGATGGCGAGCAAGTTTACCTCGTCGGCCAGGACCATCGTGTCGAGCAGCGCACCATCAAGACAGGTATCCAGGTCGGCACCGGTTACGCAGTGACCTCGGGCCTGCAGAGTGGTGAGATCGTCATCGTCTCCGGGGTGCAAAAGGTCAAGCCGGGGATGGAGGTCAAGCCGGTCAAGCAGAGCGAGGCGGCGCCCTCGGCGGCTTCCGATGCCGGCAGTGCCCCTGCGCAAGTCAACGGAGCGGATAACAGCCAATGATCTCCAAGACCTTCGTCGAGCGGCCGCGGCTGGCGGCCGTGGTCTCGATCGTGCTGGTGGTCGCCGGTCTGCTGGCGATCTTCGCCATGCCGGTGGCGCAGTATCCGAATATCACGCCGCCCGTGGTCAAGGTCACGGCGACCTACCCCGGCGCCGATGCCCAGACCATCGCCGATACCGTCGGCAGCCCGATCGAGCAACAGGTCAACGGCGTCGAGGACATGCTCTACATGTCCTCGGTCGCCTCTAGCGCCGGCAGCTATACGCTGACGGTCAGCTTCGAGGTCGGCACCGATTCGGATATCGCGCAAGTCAATACCCAGAACCGGGTCTCGCAGGCTCTGGCCTTGCTCCCGCAGGAGGTGCAGGCGCTGGGCGTCACGGTGCAGGCGGAGTCCACCAATCTGCTGCTGGTGGTCTCCGTCTACTCGCCGGATGAGAGTAAGGACGCGCTGTTCCTGTCGAACTTCGCGACCATCAATATTCAGGATGAACTGGCGCGCGTCACTGGTGTCGGCGAGGCCAATCAGTTCGGCCCGCTCAATTATTCGATGCGGATCTGGCTGCAGCCAGCGCGCATGGCGGCGCTCGGCATCTCGCCACAGGATGTCAAGCAGGCGATCCAACAGCAGAACATCCAGGCGGCGCTGGGCTCGGTCGGCGCGCCGCCGATCGGCGATGATCAGGTTTCGCAGTTCACCATTGTCACCGAAGGACAGCTGATCACGCCGGAAGAGTTCGGTCAGATCGTCGTGCGCACCGCCGATGATGGAGCCATCGTGCGCGTCTCCGATATCGCCGAGGTCGAACTCGGCTCGCAGTCCTATAGCGCGGTGACCAAATTCAATGGCAAGCCGTCCGCCGGTATCGCCATCTATCAGGCACCCGGCGCTAATGCGCTCGGCGTGGCCGAAGGGGTTCGCGCCCAGCTCGAGACGCTGAAAGCGCGCTTCCCCGATGGGGTTGCCGCCGAAATCATGTACGACTCGACCCTCTTCGTCACCGCCTCGATCCACGAGATCATCGTGACCCTGGCGATCACCGCCTTTATCGTGCTCGTCGTGGTGTACATCTTTCTGCAGGATCTGCGTGCGACCATCGTTCCGGCGGTCACCATCCCGGTGTCGCTGATCGGGGTCTTCGTCGTGCTGCTCGCGTCCGGCTTCTCGGCCAACACCATTAGCCTATTCGCGGTGGTGTTGGCGATCGGGTTGGTAGTTGACGACGCCATCGTTGTGGTCGAGAACGTGCAGCGCATCATGCTCGAGGAGGGGCTCGAGCGCCGCGCCGCGACCCTGAAGGCGATGCAGCAGGTCACCGGACCGATCATCTCGACCACCCTGGTCTTGTTCGCGATCTTCGCGCCGGTCGCCTTCATTCCCGGCATCTCCGGCGAGCTGTTCCGACAATTCGCGGTGACCATCTCGGCGGCGGTCGCCATCTCGGCGATCAACGCGCTGACACTCTCGCCAGTGCTGACCTCGCTCTTCCTCGGTACCCCGAAGGAGGCCACTGGCGGCCCGTTCAAGTGGTTCAACACCGGGCTCGACAAGACCCGCAACGGCTATGTGAACGTCGTCTCGCTGATCGCGCGGCGCTCGGCGGTTGCCGGCATCCTCATCCTGGTCGCCGCCGGGTCATCGGCCTTCATCATCGATCGGCTGCCCACCGGGTTCCTACCGAACGAGGATCAGGGCGTGCTCTTCCTCGATGCCAGTCTGCCCAGCGGCGCCGCGCTGCCGCGCACCAGCGAGGTGCTCGCCGAGGTGCGCGAGATCGCGGCGAAAACGCCGGGTGTCGCCAATGTGTTGACGGTTGCGGGCTTCAGCCTGCTGACCAGCTCACCCTCGTCGGATGCTGGCCTTGCGGTCATCGTGCTCGAGCCCTGGGACGAGCGCACCACGCCCGAGACCCAGATCCGCAGTCTGATGCAGACCTTGGGTGCGCAATTCAATGCGATATCGGCGGCCAATATCCTGCTCTTCCCACCACCACCGATCCCGGGTCTTGGCAATGCCGGTGGCTTTGCGATGCAGCTGCAGGCGCTCGGCGGACAGTCGCCACAGGATCTGACCCAGGTCTTGAAGGGCTATCTGGCCACGGCCAATCAAAGCCCGGACGTGTCCAACGCCTACTCGACCTTTAGTGCCGATACGCCGCGGATCTTTCTGGATCTGGATCGCACCCAGGCCCAATACCTGGATGTGCCGGTCTCGGCGGTGTTCAACACCATGCAATCGGTGTTCGGCAGCACCTATGTGAACAACTTCACCTATCTGGGGCGCACCTTCCAGGTCAACCTGCAGGCCGAGCAGGATGCGCGCTCGGCAGCGGCTGACATCGGCTCGACCTATGTGCGCTCGAACACAGGCGAGATGGTGCCGATCGAGGTGATTGCCGATATTCGCAACGAGCTGGGGGCCAATCTGGTCTTCCGCTACAACCAGTTCCTGACTGCGGCGATCAACGGCAGCGCGCCGCCCGGCAAATCGACCGGCGAGGCGATGGCGGCGATGGAGGAGACCGCCAAGCAGTCGTTGCCCGACGGCTATGCCTATGAGTGGACCGGGATGTCCTATCAGGAGGCGGAGCAGAGCGCCGGCGGCGAGGCTGCGATCTTCGGACTTGCCCTCTTGTTCGGCTATCTGTTCCTGGTCGCACTCTACGAGAGCTGGGCAATACCCTTCGCGGTGCTGACCTCGGTGGTCATCGCCGTGCTCGGCGCGCTGCTGACACTCTGGATGGTTGGACTGGATAACGACCTCTATACCCAGATCGGTCTGATCCTGCTGATCGGCCTGGCGGCGAAGAACGCGATCCTGATCGTCGAGTTCGCCAAGGAACAGCGCGAGGATGGCAAGAGCCGCTTCGAGGCGGCGCTGGACGGCGCGCGCATGCGCTTCCGGGCGGTGCTGATGACCGCGCTCGCCTTCATCATCGGCCTCTTACCGCTGGTGCTGGCCACCGGCGCCGGTGCCAACTCGCGGATTCACCTCGGCTTTACGGTGCTCGGCGGCATGTTGGCCGCGACCATCTTCGGCATCCTGGTGATCCCAGGGCTCTACGTCATGTTCCAGTGGACTGGCGACAAGATTGGATCGCTGATCGGGCAGCGGCGCGAGGATGACCCCGCCGAGGCTGCCTCCGAGACTGAGGTACGCTGAGGCAACGTCGGGAACGGCGGAGCGCGGTCGGTTCAGAGGCAGCCTCCTCAAAAGCGGCTGTCGATGTAGCTCAAGGCGCGGCTGATCGGGAGTTCGCTGTTCGAGGGGCCGGTGCGAATCAGGAACGCCTCGCCGCTGTTGCCCTGGCGCAGATAGACCGGGGCATTGGCGGGCTCGCACTCGATGGCGCCGATCTGCTTGTCATCCAGCCAGAACAGCGTGAACTGAAGGCAGCGCATGGCCTCGGCACCGAGATGTTGATTGACCAGGTTCTTGAAGTGCAACAGGCACTTGTCGTCGTTGGCGAAGGCATCCGCAGCAAGACCGAGCACCTCGCCATCGTCGGCAACGCCAAGCAGCAGGATGCCGCCTTCGCTGTTGAGAAAGGCCGCAACGCCCTTGAGCCAGGCCAGTTCGATCGCCTTGTCGTTCTTGCCGCTGCGCAGGTTCAGGCGCATGGTCGATTTGAATTCCAGATGGGTGCTCTCACCGCGCCCGATCAGGTCGTAGAGATCGTTCTCTGGCTGGCTGCGGTCGATGCCGAGCCTTGGCAACTCACGCAGCCGGTGGCTGTAGTGGCGCACGATCAAGAGCGCGAGTCCGATACCGAGCGCCAGGATGGCAAGCGCGAGCCCCGCAAACAGCGGCCAGCGTTGCTGCAGCAGCCCAAGCGGACTCCTGCTCGGAAAGACGACGCCGACCCAGGCGCTGCGCTTGATCGGTTCGAGCGGCACGAAACCTCCCCACCAATGACGCCCGCCGCTCTCGAAGCGGATCGGTGTGTCCTCGGGCTCACCGGCCTCGCGCCAGGCCGCGATCGCCTCAAAGACCATGGTGCCGCCGTGGCGCTGCTCGAGATTGTAGAACCCCGTGGCCGCATCGAGGCTGTCGGTGGGCGGGCCATAGACGCCGCCCTCACGGTCGAACAGGAAGCCTTTTCCGGTCTCGCCGACCTGGAAGCGGGCCAAGGTCGACAGGATGCGGGCCAGGGTCACATCCAGGGCCAGCACGCGCAGCGCCCCGTCCTCGCGCCAGGCGGTGGCGACGGTGATGCCAGGTTCGCGCAGCCAGTCGAACTGGTAGGGGAGGCTCCAGCTCACCCGCTCCGGCGTGGCCATCAGCGCGGCGTCGTTTGCGTCAGGAGCTGGTGCCGCGTCGGCCTCAAGCTGCTGCACGGCGGCCTGGAACCAGGGGCGGGTGCGCGGATCATGCGTGCCCGGCTGCGTCTGTGAGCTGATACGCTCACCATCGCTGCTCCATTCGGAGATGAAGAGATCGACGCTGCTCGTCTCGCCAGCCTCGTCAGCGCTAGCGTCCACGACTGACGCCTCGCGTTCGCGCGTGATCCAGCGTGGCCCCGCCTCGCCCGCCTCGCGCCGGAGGAAATACTCGCGCCCGCTGTCGTCGGCGAAGACCACGCCGGCCATCTGATCGATATGGGCCAGTGACGGCATCAGTTGTGCGGTCAGCGCCTCGCTGCCGCTCGGGGTCAGATCCCGATGGCGTAAACCATCGCGCAAGATCAGCAATTGCTGGCGAACCGGCAGCAGGAGCCCATTGACCTCGTCGCGCACCAGGGCCGAGGCATCCTGTAGCCGTACCTTGGCAAAGTCGCGCTTCACCTCGTTGATCAGCAGGGCGCTGATGCCGGCCAGGATGCCGACCATCATCGCGATCAGCAGCACCAGGTCGCGGAACAGGCGCATGCGCAACGGGTCGCTGGCAACGCGCTTCGAGCGGGACGCGGTGGCCATGCTGGCGCCTGGGCTAGGGGCGCGGGCTATCCAGCGCGTAAGCCGAGGGCGGCAGGATCGGTGGACGCGCGAGCACCAGGTCAGCGATCAGTCGCGCCGAGGCCGGGCCGGTGACCAACCCATTGCGGAAATGGCCCGCGTTGACATAGAGCCCCTCGACCTCGGGATAGGGGCCGATGTAGGGGATGCCGCTCGGCGAGCCTGGGCGCAGTCCAGCCCAGTGGTCTTCGATCGGCGTGCGCTTGAGCAACGGGAACATCTCGGTCGCGACGCGATAGAGTTCTTCCTTGGCCTCGGCGGTGGTGTGTTTCTCGAAGCCGGCCTCCTCGAGCGTGCTGCCGATCAGCACCCGACCGTCCTTGCGCGGGATCACATAGCGCTCGCGGTAGAGCGAGAGGTGGCGGATCTGACCGGGCTTGGCAAAGAACAGGATCATCTGCCCGCGGACCGGATGGATATTGGGCTTGCGGCCGAGCTTCTCGAGCAGTTGCGCGGTCCAAGCGCCGGTGCAGACGATCACATGGTCGGCCTCGATGCGCCCGGCGGTGGTCTTGGCGCCGCGTACTCGGCCATCCTCGACGAGCAGGTCCAGCACCTCCTCGCGCTCGTGCAACTCGATGCGCTTGCCGATGCTCGCATGCAGGGCCTTGGTCAGCCGCGGGTTGCGGATCTGCGCAACCTCGGGCATCCACAGCGCACCGTCCGTGTCGACTTCTAGCCCCGGCTCCTTCTCGGCGATCGCGGTTCGGTCCAGCGGCTCCATCGCCGCCTGCTCGGTGTCCGCCCAGCGCAAGGCGAGATCAGGCGCATCCGGGTCTAGGATCATTAACCCAGAGCGGTTGTATTCGGGGTCGACGCCGGTCTCTTCGAACAGCGTTTGGCAGAACGCTGGATAGGCGCGTTGGCTCCAGCTCGCCAAGGCCGTGACTGCGCCGCGATAGCGCCAGGGATAGAGCGGAGAGAGGATACCGCCGCCGGCCCAGGAGGACTCCTTGCCGGTGCTGCCCATCTCGACCAGGGTTACCTCGGCGCCGGCCTCGGCCAGCTCACGCGCGGTCATCAGGCCGATGACCCCGCCACCAATGATCAGGATCTTTGCCATGCTCAAACGTGACTCTGCTCGGCGCCGGCCTCGACACAAGGCTCGGCAGTTGTCGGTTGAAGTTCTTTGGGAAGGGCAAACACGACCTGCTCGCGAATCCCGGATTGTTCCTTGACCTCGCTAGCGCCCCATTCTTGAAGCTTGGCGATGACCTCCTTTACCAATAGCTCCGGGGCCGAGGCGCCTGCGGTGAGTGCGACTCGAACGCCCTCGCGCAGCCAGTCGCGCTGGATATCCTCGGCGCCGTCGATCAGATAGGCCGGGATGCCTTGTTTCTCGGCCAGCTCGCGTAGCCGGTTCGAGTTCGAGCTGTTGCTCGATCCGACCACCAACATCAGATCGGCCTCGGCGGCGAGCGCGCGCACCGCGTCCTGGCGGTTCTGGGTGGCGTAGCAGATATCGCTCTTCTTCGGCCCGGTCAGGTTCGGGAAGCGCGCGCGCAGGGCGTCGATGACGCCAGCGGTCTCATCGACCGAAAGCGTGGTCTGGGTCACATAGGCGACCCGATCCGGGTCCTGGACCACCAGATCGGCGACCTCGGCGGCGTGCTCAATCAGGTGCATACGACCGCCCTCGGCCTGGCACTGGCCGAGCGTGCCGTCGACCTCGGGATGGCCACGGTGGCCGATCAGCACCACATCGAAGCCGGTCTTGCAGTGCCGCGCGACCTCCAGATGGACCTTGGTGACCAGTGGGCAGGTGGCGTCGAAGATCCGCAGACCGCGCTCGGCGGCCTGTTCGCGAACCTGTTGCGAGACGCCATGAGCGCTGAAGATGCAGGTAGCGCCGTTCGGAATCTCAGCGACCTCATCGACAAAGATGGCGCCGCGACGCCGCAGGTCCTCGACCACATAGCGATTGTGAACCACCTCGTGGCGGACGTAGATCGGTGCGCCATAGCGTTCGAGCACACGCTCGACGATATCGATGGCGCGATCGACACCGGCACAGAAGCCGCGTGGATTGGCAAGGAGTATGTCCATGGGGGCAGGGGCCTTGGGGCCAGGCTAGGCAAACATGGCCCCATTCTAGCAGCCGTGTCGCAGTAGGGCAGTCGGGTTATCCCGAGGGGAGCGCCAATGACTGTCTCATGGCGCGGTATAGAGTGGTTGTCCCACGCGCTGGATGTGCTCCAGCAAGTCGGTATTGTCCAGCGTATCGACTTGGCAGAGATCGACCTGATAGGGCAGTAGCAGGTCGTCGATGCGGCCCTCCAGGCCGAGCACATCGACGGCGGTCAGCGCTGGGCCGAAGAGCGCAATATCGATGTCGGAGCCGTGTCGGTAAGTGCCCTTGGCGCGCGAGCCGGTCAGTGTGGGGTAGTTGCTCAGGCGTTGTTGCCAACGGATGTCGACGTCGTCGTGTTTCATCAATGCGAGCGGTCGTTCTGTTTGATCGGATCAGTTAGTTGTGGTCCAGGCGTGAGGCGAACGGCACAGACGGAAGCGTCAGAAGCTAGCCCTCCACGCCAGCCAAAGCTTGCGCAGCGGGGTAAGGCCGATGCGCTGATGGGCGACATCGAAGCCGCTGCGCGCGAGGACGGCGAGCAGGTCTTGGTGCAGGCGCAGGTGGATGCGAACCGTTGGCGTCAGCCCGGATGGAATGCGGCCGGCTAAATCCTGCTCTGACGGCTGCCGGCGGAGCTGCTCGGCGAACGCGCGCAGCAGTGCGGGTAGCCGGTGTCGTCCCTCGGCGCCCGTGAGCGTTGCCTGGCTGAGTCCAGCCGTGGCGAGCTGGTCGGCCGGCAGGACCTCGCAACCCTGGCGCAGCAGCCATCCGGCGTCGCGAATGCGGCGCACCTGGGCGCACCAGCCACCCGCACGGCGGGCTTGGGCGAGCGGCTGCTCCTCGTCGGCCCCTTCGCAGCGGGCAAGGAGTTCGAAGAGCGCGCCGAGATCCTGCTCGTCGGCACGGCGCTGGCTGGCAAGGTCGGGATGGCGCGGGTTCCGCAGCGCTGTCTCGACACTGACGATGAGCGCGACCAAGGGCTGCTCGGGCAGTTGGTGTGCGGCCACCGCTGGTGCAAGGACTTCACTGATTGGATGGCGCGGCTCGCCGACCAAGAGGCGCTCGAGTTCGCTGCGCCACCAGTCGAGCTTGATGCGCGCGACGCCGGGATCGGAGACCTGGTCCAGGATCGCGCGCAACTCGGCGCGCCAGGCGAACAGGGCGGCCAGGGCATCGCGGTGCGGCGCGGCGGCGAGACGCACGCTGTAGTAGGCGCTCGAGCCGGGCGGGGTGGCGCGGTTCGGGAAGCGCCATTCGGCGCTGGCTGCACTGGCCGTGCTGGCCGTGCTGGCCGTGCTGGCCGATGATCGTACCCCGTGGGCCAAGTCGACACCCTCGGCCGCGCCCAAGGGGTCGGCCGCGCGCTCCGTGGCGCTCGGGTTGCTTGGCGTCCTTGAACGGGAGCGCTCAGGCGACATCAGCCGGACCGGACGCGGCGGCTGGGCGGAGGCGAGGCCGATCGAGCGCCAGGAAGCGCAAAACCTCGAGCGGATGCTCGAGTAGCCCGTCCGCGCCCCAGTCGCGGGGATGCAGCTCGACGCCAAGATAACCGTAGAGCGCTGCAAGCGTGCGCATGCCGGCCGCGCGCCCGGCGAGGATGTCGCGATGATCATCACCGACGTACCAGCAGGCGCTCGGATCGCGCTCGATCATGCCGCAGGCATGGAACAACGAGTCCGGATGCGGTTTGGCGCGCGGTGCGGTATCGCCGCTGACCACGCAAGCGGGCTGGATCGGCAGCGCCATCGCCTCGAGCAGTGGATCAGTGAGCCAGCCCGGCTTATTGGTCACGATGCCCCAGCAAACCCCTTGGGCGTCGAGCGCTTCGACCAACTCGCCGACGCCTGGAAACAAGCAGGTCTCGCAGTAGATGTTGGCCGCATAGAGCTCGAGATACTCACTGCGCAACGGCTCGTAGTCGGGATCGCCGGGCACCCGTCCGAAGCCGACCGCTAGCATCCCGCGCGAGCCCGAGGAAACATGACAGCGCGCCTGCTCGAGCAGCACTGGCGGACGGTCATAGCGCGCCAGCAGCCGGTTCAACGCCGCAGCCATATCCGGCGCGGTGTCGGCGAAGGTGCCGTCCAGGTCGAACAGCACCGCGCTAGGCGACGTCGGCTCAGGCATTGAGGGTCTGCGGCATCTGGCAGGTGACCAGATAGTTGACGTTGATATCCTTCGACAGCCGATACTGACGCGTAACCGGGTTGTAGCTCAGTCCGGTGATATCGGTGACGCGCAGCGGCGTGGTCCGCACCCAGCGATCGAGTTCGGATGGGCGAATGAAACGCGCGAAATTGTGGGTGCCGCGCGGCAGTAGATTCAGCACATACTCGGCGCCAATGATCGCGAACAGATAGCTCTTCGGGTTACGGTTCAGGGTCGAGAAGAAGACGTAGCCGCCGGGGCGCACCAAGCGCGCGCAGGCGTCGATGACGGAGCCTGGATCCGGCACATGCTCAAGCATCTCCATGCAGGTGACCACGTCGAAGCTGGCCGGGCGTTCATCGGCCAGCTGCTCGACGGGTATCCGCCGGTAATCAACCTCGACGCCGGTCTCCAGGGTATGCAGCTCGGCGACCTTGAGCGGTTCCTCGCCCATATCGATGCCGGTGACCTTGGCGCCGGCCAGCGCCATGGCCTCGGAGAGGATGCCACCGCCGCAGCCGACATCGAGCGCCTCGCGTCCGGCTAGTGGCACGCGGCTCTGGATGTAGCTGAGCCGCAGCGGATTGATCTCGTGCAGGGGTTTGAACTCACTGTCCGGATCCCACCAGCGCGAGGCGAGGGCCTCGAACTTGCTCACTTCGGCGTGATCGACATTCTGTGTGATGGTGTTGTTCTCGAGCATAAGGAATTCGATTGGGCCATAGCGCCGCGTTTGGCGCTGTGCGGGGGTGTGATTAAACATTGGCTGGAAAACCGTAAGGTGGCGGGCTGATCCTGAGCACCGGACCGTCCTCGCCAAGGCGCAGCTCGCCCTCCTCGGCGGCCTGGATCTCGGCGACCACCAGCATCTCGCAGTCGCCGGATGCGCCACGGCGGGCATCGACCACGAGCCCCGGTCCTTGCTCCGAGCTGCTGTCTGGTGAGGACAAGACGGTTCCCGGAGCGGGCGGCTCGGCATTGGCGTCCAACCGGCTCTGCGCGAGGTACATACGCCGTTTGAGTTTACCGAGATACTGCATCCGCGCCACCACCTCTTGGCCGGTATAACAGCCCTTGTGGAAGCTGACCCCGTCGATCAGGTGCATGTTCGCCATCTGTGGCACGAAGCTGTCGCTGGTCTCGGGCCATACGGTCGGCAGGCCGGCGCGGATATCGCGCAAGGCCCAGAGATCGGGATTGGCCAACTCGGCGCCGGCAGCGCGTGCGGCCTTCCAGGCGGCGCGCGCGGATTCGACCGGGCCGATGAGATGATAGCGCGATGTCGGATCGGCCACCCGGATCAGCGCGGTGTCACCGGCGCAGACCATCGCGTTCGGCTCGCTCGGCAGGCTGCCGAAGGCATGCCTGAGCGACTCATCGGCGCAATCGCCGACGATGCCCATGCAGACCAAGGCGTCGCTGGCGTCGTCGATCGTCGCCTTGGCGCGCAGCAGGAACATGCGCAGGCGCTTCAGCAGGGTTTCCATCTGCACGCGCGGCAAGAGCAGGAACAGACGCTCCTCGAAGCGCAACAGGCGAAAGTTAGCGAGCATCCGACCCTTGGGGCTGCAATGGCTGTTGAGTTGGCTGTGGGTCTCGGAGAGTTCGCGCAGGTCGTTGCTGAGCTGGCCTTGGAGGAAGTCGGTGGCCTCGGGACCGCTGACCGCGATCAGACCGAGGTGCGAGAGGTCGACCACGGCGCAGTTGGGCTCGGCTGCGGCATTGTCGAAGCGCGCGGCGCCGTCATTGCCGATGCGTGCGCCTTGAGACTCGAGAAAGGCTTGCCACTCTTGATGCATCTTGGGGGTACTCGTGCGTCAACCGGCCCGGCGGCAAGGCGCGGGTCGGCTTGGTGTATCGGGGTTCGAGGGGGTTGTGCCGCGTCGATCATAGCGGATTGCGTCGCGCGCTGAGCGCAGCTGATATAGTGATGGGTTCGGCGCTGTCCAGCGCTAACCTGCTGTGGCTTCATCATCGCGCGAGCGTGGTGTTGGCCAACGGCCACGCCATCACCGCTGATCACTGCTCTGGAGATAACAACACATTGTCCTCCCATCAAGCCATCCCGCGCACCGGCAGCCTGGTCGTGTACAAGAGCCGACCGGCGCGGGTACTGGCCGCAGCGGAGAAGATTGAGATCGAGATCGAAGGCGGGCAGACCAAGCGCGTGCGCCTGAAGGATATCTTCTCATTGCATCCGGGGCCGATTGCCAGCTTGGCGGAGATTCGCCCGCCCGAGGTGCATCCGCAAGAGGCCTGGGAACTGCTCGAGGACACCGAGACCGATCTCAAGGAACTGGCCGAGCTACTCTATGGCGAGCACAGCCCAGGCGCGGCCTGGGGGGCCTGGGAGCGCCTCAGCGAAGGCCTCTGGTTCGAGGGCACCGCCGAGGCGTTGCGACCACGCGCCCTCGAACTGATCGAACGCGACCGCGCCGAGCGCGAGGCCAAGGCGCAAGCCGATCAGGCCTGGGCGGCGCTGCTCGAGCGCCTGCGCGAGAAGCGCATCGAGCCCGAGGATCACGCGTCGCTGCAGGAGGTCGAGCGGCTCGCCAATCTGCAGGGCGAGCACAGCCGGATCCTCAAGGCGCTGGGCTTTGATGAGACGCCGGTGAGCGCCTATCGGCTGCTGGTTTCGGTCGGTTATTGGTCGCCAACGCACAATCCCTATCCGACCCGGGTCGGAGCGCCAGTGGGCAACCCGGCGCTGGCGATCCCGAGTCTCAGTGGCGCGGCTGAGATCAGTGGCGAGCCAGCACGGCTCGATCTGACCCATCTGCCGGCCTTCGCGATCGATGACGAGGGCAATCAGGACCCGGATGACGCGATCAGCCTGGACGGCGATCGGATTTGGGTCCATGTCGCCGATGTCGCCGCGCTGGTGGAGCCGGACTCCGAACTCGACCGCGAGGCGCGCGCGCGCGGCGCCAACCTCTATCTGCCCGAGGGCACCATCCACATGCTACCGGTGGCCATCACCGAGCAGCTCGGGCTTGGACTCCAGGAATGCTCTCCAGCGCTGTCCATCGGGCTGAGGCTCGATGCCGAGGGCGAGATCAGCGAGATCGAGATCCAGTCGAGCCTGGTGCGGGTGCAACGGCTCAGCTATGCCGAGGCCGATCGCCGGCTCGACGAGCCACCGCTGGCCGAGTTCGCACAGCGCGCCGCGCGCTACCGCAATCGCCGCCTGGTCCAAGGCGCGGCCGAACTCGATCTCCCCGAGGTCAGCCTGCGCGTACACGAGGGCGAGGTGCTGATCCGCCCAGTCGCGCGCACCGGCGCCCGCGCCATGGTCACCGAGATGATGTTGATGGCCGGCGAGGCGGCGGCGCGTTACTGTTTGGCGCGCGAGCTGCCGATCCCCTTCGCGACCCAACCGACCCCGGAGCGCATCGAGCAGCCGACGACCATGGCTGGCATGGTCGCCTATCGGCGCCTGTTCAAACCCAGTCGCACCCTGGTCGGCGAGCCGGGCCGCCACTTCGGCCTCGGGCTCGACGCCTACACCCGCGCCACCAGCCCGTTGCGCCGTTATGCCGATCTGCTGGTGCATCAGCAGCTACGCGCGCATCTGCGCGGCTGCGCGCCGCTGAGCGCCGAACAGGTGAGCCAGCGCGCTGGCGAGGCGGATCAGGGGGGGCTCATCGTGCGCCGCGCGGAACGGCAATCGAATCAGCACTGGAAGCTGGTGCATCTGGCACAGCAGCCACAGTGGACAGGCGAGGGCGTCGTGGTCGAGCTGCAGGAGCGCAAGGCCACGGTGCTAATCCCGGCGCTGGCGCTGGAGACGCGCGTGCGCGCCAAGCAGCCCCTGGCGTTGGATCAGCGCGTGCCGCTGGCGCTGGTCGAGGTCGATCTGGCGCAGGCCGAGTGTCAATTTCGCGTTCAAGGTTGAAAGCTGGCAGCAACAGGCCCGAGATCGCGTTAGAGAAGACCGAGACCCGACGACCCCCAGTGATCACTCAAGAGGACGCCTGCATGATGCGCTTACGCCACCTGATCCCGTCGACGCCCCCGCGCCTGCTCGCGCTGCTGCTGATGGTCCTCGGCACCTGCGCGCTGGCCACCGAGGCGACTCGCGATCCCGGCCAGCACTTCTTCAACCAGACCTTTGGTGATTTCAGTGAAGAGTTGGAGATCGCCCGCGATGAGGGCAAGGTCGGCCTTCTGCTGATGTTCGAGATGGACGAATGTCCGTTCTGCCATCGCATGAAGACGACGGTGCTCAACCAACCCCAGGTGCAGGATTACTTTCGCGAGCACTTCCTGATCTTCCCGGTCGATGTCGAGGGCGATCTCGAGATCGTCGACTTCGAGGGCCATCCAGCGACGCAGAAAGACTTCGCGCTCAAGCAGTTCCGGGTGCGGGCGACGCCAGTGTTCGCGTTCTTCGATCTCGATGGCACTCTGGTTGCCCGCTACACCGGCGCCACGCGCGATCGCGAAGAGTTCATGCTGCTCGGCCAGTATGTGCTCGAGGGCGCCTATCAGGACACCACCTTCACCAAGTACAAGCGTGACGAGCGATGACCGATTCCAATCACCCCACCGAATGGGCCGGTGCGCGCTGCATCCGGTGTTTTGTCAGCGGCCGCGTGCAAGGCGTCTCCTTCCGCGCCTCGGCGGCCAAGGAGGCACAGCAGCTCGGCATCACCGGCTATGCGCGCAACCTGCCCGACGGCCGCGTCGAGGTACTGGCCTGCGGTGACGCCAGCGCGCTCGAGCGCTTCAAGGCCTGGCTGCATCGTGGTCCCACAGCCGCCGAGGTCTCGGCCGTGGCCTGCGAGACGCAGGATTATCGACCGCTGAACGGGTTCGCGACGCGTTGAGCGCTGGAGGCTAGGACGCCGGCGATCGGGGATCGCGCGCGCGGTCGTCCTCGCCCGGCGCCTTGCTCGCGAGACGCTCGATCCCGGTGCGCAGGCTGCCATCGGGCTCGAGTTCGAGCCAGCGATAGCCTGGGGGCCGGTCGTCCAACGCGAAGTCGTCACTCCCGGGTTTGAACTGGGCGCAGGTGGACGGGGTAGCCAACAGCCTGATGTGGCCACACTGGCGGTCGAAGGCCTGATGCACATGGCCCCAGAGGATGGCGCGCAGTCGGGGATGGCGCTCGGCGAGGGCCATGAATTCGGCCCCGTTCTCGATCTGCATGGTGTCGATCCAGCGACTGCCCACCGGGACGGGTTGGTGATGGACGCTGATCAGCGCCGGGCGCTGCGGGGCCGACGCCAGATGCTGCGCGAGCCGCTCGAGGGTGTCGGCATGCAGCCGCCCGCCTTCCGAGCCGGCGATGGTCGAATCCAGCAGCAACAGATCCCAGGGGCCGAGCGGTTCGACGCGACACGCCTGATCGGCGCCGGGATCGACCTCGGCGGTCAGGAGGTCGAGGCGGTCATGATTGCCGGGGAGGCAGAAACAGGGGCAGTCGATCGTGTCGATCATCCGCCGTAAGTATCGATAGCCTTCGATCCGCTCGTCATGGACCAGATCGCCGGTGAAGAGGATCGCGTCCGGTGGCCAGTGTTGTCTCTGGGCTTGGGCCAGCACCTGCTCGAAGGTACATCGCGTGCATTGGCCGAGCAGCAGACGCTCAGGCTCGGCATAGAGATGGAGATCGGTCAATTGCAGCAGGCGCATGGCGTTTGGTGGGTCCATGGGGGCGGATTCTGTGGAGTCAGTCGGCGATCGGGAAGCTGACCGTGATCGCGACCGCCAAGGCGAGGGCATTGGCGAGCGCGGCGACCAGTGGATGTCCGGTGCGTCGATAGATCCAGCCACTGAAGAGGCCAAAGACCACGAACAGGATCAGGATGGCGGGGATGATGATGACGAGGAAGAACAGCTCCTCGAGATTCAGCACCACCGCCAGTATCAGCGAGAGCAGGAACAACGCCTTGGTGAGCGCGTAGCCGCCGATGAAGGCGCCACGCCCGCGCGTGAGCCATTCATCGGCGATGAACCAAGCCAGGGTCGCGACCAACAGCACGAGCAGGGTGGCGAAACGGTGTGGGTCGGGCAGGAAGGCGGCGACGTAGCGATCGGTCGGCAAGGCGATGGTCAGGGTCTGATAGGCGATGACCGCCAGCAACGCGACCATGAAGGCTGCGTAGGAGCGGGTTGCACGACTGCGCCGCATGGCATTGCCGGGCTCCATTGCGCCGCCTCGCCCCACAGGTTGGCTTGCGGCCTGAGCAGGGGATGGGACCTTGCTCGACCGGCGGCGGATCACCGCCAGCATGAGTCCGGTCAGCGCGGCATAGACGAGGAAGTGCAAGGCGATGTAATCGGCGATCGCGATCGCCAGGAAATCGGTGGGGAATGGCCATAGGATCAGCGGTGTGAATAGCGCCGGCAAGAGCGCCGCAGGCCATAGCTGGCGCCAGGCCAGACCCGCCCCGAGCGGTTCGCTGCTGATCCGTGGCAACAGGTGCGAGAGTGGCCAGGCGAGCAGCACGACGCCGAGGAAATAGAGCCCGAGCCAGGGGCCGCGTGCGTCGACCCAGCCGCTGCCCGCGTGCTCGAAGACCTGATCGAGCCAGCTCAATGCAGCCTCGAGGGCGCTGGCGCTGTAGAGCACGCCGATGTGTTCGACGTTGTCCGCGATGACCAGTCGCCGTGCGCTGCCGTCGCCATGGTCGCCATAGGTGACGTTGGGCTGAATCGCGTCGGCCGGTCGATTCGCCACGGCCGCGACCGCAGCGCGACCTTGATCGTGGATCATCTGCGGTTCCCATGCGCCGTAGATGAAGAGCAGATTGTCCGGTGTGCGGCCGGGTGTATGCGCGCCAAGATCCTGCGAGAGGTAGGGCGAGACGGCGACGAGCGCATCCAGATCAGCGGCGGGGCCGCTAGAGGATCTCTGATCGGCATAGCGCACGGCGATATCGCCGGCCATGGAGTGGCCAATTAACGCCAGGCGGCCATCGTATTGGGGCAGCGTGCTGGCGTAATCGACCACGGACGCGAGCGCATCGAGCAGGATCTGGGTACGGCGCTGTTCGCCGATCTCGCCTTCGAGCGGGCGAGGATTGGCGCCATGGCCGGGGAAGTCGAAGTTCACGGCCACATAGCCATTGCGCGCCAGGGTGCGGGCAAAGGAGGCCATCATCTGGCGCGAGCCGGAGAAGCCGTGGGCGATGACGACCACGGGCGCGTGCTCGGTCTCGGCCGACATGGAGACGGTCACCGGCGTCTGCCCGAGCCTGACGTGAGTGTCGCTCAGCCCCCGGCCGGCGGCGATCAGCCAGATCAGGCCGGCCAGCATCAGGATCAGTGCGACGCCGGCGATGAGGCCGTCGAGCAGCCGCCAGCGGACGAGCGGCCAGCGCGCGGTTATTGGGCGTGCGTTCATGGGGTCGAGTGCTCGCGGTCGTGGGTTAGCGGGCTAGCTAGCGGGGCGAGGTCCATGGTCGATCAGTGCAGGAAAGGGCCGTCGTCGCCGAGCTGACCCGGGCCGTCGAGCACCCAGATCCCGGCTGAGTTGCCTTTGACCTGAAAACTCAGCTGGCCGTCGCTGTGCTGTTCGGCGCCGGTGACCGCATCGCGGTAGTGTCCGGAGCGAATATCGCCGATCTCCACCTGCTGGTCACTGCCGATGGCCAGGCCAATCACCGCATAAGAGCCTTCGGCGGAGAGATCGCGGACGAAGCTCATGCCGCTGCCCCATTCGTTTACCTGCGTCATCGGTGCCTTCTGCAGCGCGGGAATCGAGCGGCGGATCAGATTCAGCCGCTGGATATGCCGATAGAGCGGATGGGACTGGGTCTCGCTGATGCGATCCTCCTCGAGATGATCGCCAAAGTAGGCGCGGCCGGTGGTTTCCAGGGTGTCCTTCTCGCCCTCGACATCCTGCGGCGCGCCGCGCATGAAGGCGATCTCCTCGCCGTAGTAGAGGCAGGGGATGCCGCGCGCGGTCCAGAGCAGGTTGTAGGCCGCTGCGGCCATCCAGTCCTCGCCCTTGAAGCGGTACTTGAAGTCGTTGTCGGGGCCGACGTCGTGGTTCTGCAGGAAGGTGACCAGGCTGGTCACATCGCCATAGATCCAATCCATCGACAGCACCTGCGCGGTGCCGGCATAGGTGCCCTTGCTGACGGTGTCGCGGAAGGTCGAGAACAGGCCGAAGTCGAGCTGCGGGAAGCCGGAATCACCACCGCTGTTGGGATCGCGCGGGTCGTGGCCGAGGCGGGTGTACCACCAGGGTCGGATCTCGCTCGGGCCGTTGTCGCCGCCACCGAGGTCGCCCCAGCCATAGCCCTTGACCAGGTTTTCGCCGAACACGAACAGCCCCGGCTTGTGCGCCTTCCAGGCATTGACGTATTCGAGCAGGTTGTCGCGCTCGACGTGCTTGACGGTATCGATGCGCAGCGCGTCGACGCCCATGTCGAGATAGCGATTGATCGCGCCGATCAGGTAGTCCTTGACGTTCTGGCGCTCGGTGGCGAGATCGATGCAGTCGCCAGCGAGATGCTTCTGCTGCAGCGGATGCGCGCTCTCCCAGTCGCCACCGCAGATGAAGCCGTCCTGGTGGTACCAGTTTGGGTCCAGGTCCTGGGCGTCGATGCCGAAGAAGCGGCCCGGATCATAGCCGGGCTTGGGCACCGTCTCGCCGGTCTTGGGGTCGACCAGTGGCTCGATGCCCTCGGGGTCGCGCGCGTGGCGCTCGCGGTACCAATCGGGCGCGAGCGGGTTGTCGATGTCGTCGCGGTTGGGCCAGGCATAGTGGCCGAGGTTGCCCTGGTAGGGGCCGTGATCGATCTGGCCCTGCTCGGCGCCCTGCGGCACGTAATATTTGATCGGCAGATGGTCGATGTGGACCTGGCCGCGAATGCCGTACTGGCAGGAGTGGTTGACGACCACGTCTTGGATGAGCTTGATGCCCTTGGCGTGGGCGGCATCGATCAGATCCTGATAGGTCGCGTCGGGGGATTCCAGCCGGGGGTCGATGCGGGTCCAGTCGTAGGGATGGTAGCCATGGTAGTCGAGGCCGGAGCGGTTCTCGACCGGCGGCGTGATCCAGATCGCGCTGAAACCGAGGTCGCGGATGTAGTCGAGCTTTTGGATCAGCCCCTTGAAGTCGCCGCGCCAGTGCGGGTCGATGGCGTTGCCCTGGTCGTCGAAGCGGATGCGGTCGCGACAGAAGGCGTTGTTGGACGGGTCGCCGTCGTAGAAGCGGGCGGTGAGCAGGAAGTAGATGGTCTCTTCGCGGAAGTCGGTGCGCTCGGTGAGGGTGCGTGGGCCAGGCTGAAGATGGACCATCCTTTGCGCCGAAGGCGTCTCGGCCAGAGGTTCTGTCCGCTGCGCCGGCCGTTGAGCGGGGGGCTGCGTTATCGCTTGCGCCGGCGCTCCACGGGGCGATGGCTCTGGGCTAGGCGTCCCGGTTGCTGCCGCTGAGCGCTGGTCGACATTGGCCGCAGCCGGCTCTGGGCACTGATTCTGCCAACCGCTATCGAGCCGGTACCAACCACTGCGATCTCGAGAGAGGTCCGCGCTTTGGCGGCCCTGTCCATCATTGAAGACCAGATGCAGCCGGCGGGTCTTCGTGAACTGACAGCGGTACCAGCCGGGTGTGTCAGGATCAGGTTCCATCCTTACCCCGGGCCAGTCGCTGGCGTCTCCGGCAGGTTGCCGATCCCAGTAGTGGACGTGGATGGTCTCGGCCCAGTCGGCGGGCGGCTGGAAATGGAGGTCGAGATCAGGCATGGCGGGGAAGGTCGCTCTAGTCGGTGATCATGCGGTTCGGTGTCCTAGTTTAAGCCTTGGCGCTCTGAGCTGCCCGCACTGGTGCTGCGCATTGACACCGAGGCGTCACCGGGTTCTGCTAGATTGAAGATCAACACTGGATGAGGCTCGGCCAAGGTCCAGATACTTTGGAAGACAGGCTTTTAGAGGAAAATGCTGGCGATGAACGATCACCCTACCGATCAACAAAAAACCGACTGGCTTAGGGCATCGGTGCTTGCGGCCGAACTCGATGCGACCGAGATTGCAACCCTGGCGGATGCGATGGGCGTAGTGCCACTCGCGGGCCAAGCGTCCCTGGTGGTCGAGGGCGAGTCAAGGCGAACCCTATTCGTGCTCGCCGAAGGACGGCTCGATGTATTGCATCATCATGATGGTACTGATTCGGCTGTTTACCGCATGGCGCCCGGCGAATGTGCCGGAACCCGCGCCTTCGTCGATGGCCCGCCGCGCAAGGCCGGGCTGCGCGCCGCCTGTGATTGCGTGGTGCTGACGCTGGAGCCGGAAGACTTCGAGGCCTTGCTCGCGGAGCATCGAATGCTGGTGTTCAAGGTTATGCGCGCGCTGTTCCGGATTACCCACAGCAACCTGATGCGAGCGAATCAAGAGAGTAGCGAACTGCGCAACTATGTGACCCGATCGCATGGCCGCTATTGAGCGGGGATTGGCCACGCCTATGGAATACGCTTTGCGCGTGTCAGCGTCTTGGCGGCGGACAGGTCACCGGACCTTGAGAACGGCTCCGATGCCGTATAGGCCGATGTGGCGCTGGGCGGCTGGCGCTGTCTTGACCAGCGTGCTCCTGAGCAGCCTGTTCTGGATGAACGCGGCCGCAGTCGCGGCGCCAAAGACTGAGGACTTTCGCTTCTTCGTGGTTGGCGACGCGCCCTATGGCAATGCCGAGTACGCGCCGCTCGAGCGGTTGTTGCGGGGGGCTGCCGAACAGCACCCGCCATTCATCGTGCACGTTGGCGATATCAAAGGCGGCGGTCAACCTTGTACCGAGGCGCGCAATCAACGCGTCGCGAGGGTGTTCCAAGCGCAGCCGGTGCCGATGCTCTACACCCCCGGCGACAATGAATGGACCGACTGTCATCGACGCTCGGCGGGCGCCCTCGACCCCTTAGAGCGCCTGGAGGCATTGCGAGCGCGTTTCTTCGCCAACCCCGAGGTGCTCCACAATGCCGCGCTTGATCTGGTGGTGCCCGATCCAGCGTTCCCTGAGAATGCCTATACGCTGCAGGACGATGTGATGCTCGTGCTGCTGCATGTGGTGGGCAGCGAGAACAATCGCCGCCCAAGAAACGCCGCCGCGATGGCGGAATGGCGGCAACGCTCGGGGGCGAACCGCAAGCTGCTGCGGGAAGCCACTCGCGTTGCGCAACAGACCCAGGCGCGGGCGATGGTGCTGTTGTTCCATGCCAATCCACTGTTCGAGCGCGCCTCGCCGTCGCCGGGTTTTGCGCCGCTGCTGACCGATCTCGAGCAGCTCTTGGCGAGCTACCCAGGGCCGGTGCTGGCGATCCACGGCGATACCCACCGCTTCCAGTTCAATCAACCGCTGATCCGAGCGGGGTCGGCAGCGGAGGGCGCTGATCGGCTTTGGCGTCTCGAAGTTCCGGGCTCGCCATTCCTTGGCGGCGTTTGGGTGACTGTAACCCAAGACCCGATGGAGCCGTTTGCGATCTCGGTCGTCTATCCGCCAGCGCTCGATGTCTTCGAGAGCGGCTCGATTCCATCTGCCGCTTGGCTTGAGAGGTTGGAGGCTGACATCGGCAGGTTTTAAGCGGCTGAGGCGTCCTTGTCGCGCGCGACCATCGCATAGGCCGAGTGATTGTGGATGGACTCGAAGTTCTCGGCCTCGACCACATAGGCCGTGACGCGCTCCTCGGCGTTCAGGCGCCGGGCGACATCGCGCACCGTATCTTCGACGAACTTCGGGTTCTCGTAGGCGTGCTCGGTGACGTACTTCTCATCGGGCCGTTTCAGGAGCCCGTAGAGCTGAGCGCTGGCCTCGGACTCGACCAGCTCGATCAGCTCCTCGATCCATAGGAAGCCACGGGTCTTGGCCTCGACGGTGACGTGCGAGCGCTGGTTATGCGCGCCATAGCGCGAGATCTCCTTGGAGCAGGGGCAGAGGCTGGTCACTGGCACCACCACCTTGATCGAGAGTTCGGGCTCGCCGCCGCGCACCTCGCCGATGAGCGTGACATCGTAGTCGAGCAGGCTCTCGACCCCGCTGACCGGCGCGCGCTTATTGACAAAAAACGGGAATCGCATCTCGATGTGGCCGGCCTCGGATTCGAGCCGCTGGGTCATCTCGGTGAGCATCTCCTTGAAGGTGCCGACCCCGATTTCGCGCTCGTGGCCATTGAGGATGGCGACGAAGCGTGACATGTGCGTGCCCTTGAAGTGGTGGGGCAGGAACACATACATGTTGAAGGTCGCGACCGTATGCTGCTCGCGGCCGCTGCGGTCCTTGATCCGCACTGGATGGCGGATATCTTTGATGCCCACCTTGTTGATCGCGATCCGACGATGGTCTCGGCTGGACTGGACATCGGCAATGTTAGTCGCTTTGTCGGGATCCTTGGTCTGTGCGGTTGAGCGATCGAAGCGATCGGTGGGCTCGGGTGAGCGGGCGGTAAGCGCGGCGTCCAAAAGACTTGCTCCTAAGAGATGGCGGGGAGGAATCGTGCCGAACGGCATCCTGCGTTCGACCGATCTCCATTGTAAAGCTTGACTGAAACGATGAGGCCAAAAGCAACCGCCTGCAAGGCGGACATCATGCATCGTGCCTCCGCGCTCAGGATACTGGGGAGCACGACTGATGGATGGTGGTCCGCTTCGGGGAGAACGGCTGCCCCGTCGGTTGGTCTTACCAACCGCCTTCCTGTTAGGCTGTAAGAGTACCGACCCGGCGAGCCAGTGGCGCGGTGTGCACGATGATCCCCCGCAGCACGCGCTCGCGTAACCTCGAGGAGGCACGCCTTCATGTTCAACAAGATTTTGGTGCCGGTGGATCTTGCGCACCTGGGTGCGCTGGACAAGGCCCTGAGCGTAGCCGCCGATCTCTCGCGCCACTACGGGGCAGCCCTGTGCTACGTCGGCGTGACCACCTCCCAGCCCAGCGCGGTGGCCCGCACGCCACAGGAATATGAGGTCAAGCTCAGGGCGTTCGCCCACGAGCATGCCCCCGACAGCGGTCATGAGCCCACGGCGCGCGTCTACAACAGCCATGATCCGTCAGCCGATCTGGACAATATCCTCGTCCAGGCCATCAATGACCTCGGTGCGGACCTGGTGGTCATGGCGACCCATCTGCCCACCCATCTCGACGCCATCATGCCCGCCAATGGGGCCAAGATCGCGCAGCACACCGAGGCGTCCGTGTTCCTCGTGCGTGGCCATACCCCGGCCGACTAGCCGCGCCTAAGACCAGCGCACAAGACCCCGCATTAGAATCAGGCAGACAAGGGAGAATCCTGTGGAAAAAGAACCCACAACAGCCCCGGAGTCACCGCCGGAGTCGGTCGGCGTACCGGCCCCGGAAGGTGCGTCCAATCTGATCGATACCGATTACCGGATCGGTCAGGACAACTACCAAGCCCGTCCTCTCGGGATCAATATCGACATCCACGGCGCCGTGTTCGCCGTGTCGTCCCTACTGATCCTCAGCTTCGTGGTGCTGACCCTGGCGCTGCCCGAGCAGGCGACCGCGACCTTCGACGGGGCGAAGAGCTGGATCAACGCCAATGCCACCTGGTTCTATCTGCTATCGGCCAATGTCTTTGTGCTGCTCTGCCTTGGGCTGATCCTCTCGCCCCTGGGACGCGTCCGCATCGGCGGCGCCGATGCGACGCCGGACTTTTCGAGGATCTCCTGGTTCTCCATGCTGTTCGCGGCGGGAATGGGTATCGGGCTGATGTTCTATGGCGTGGCCGAACCCTTGACCCACTACGGGACGGCCCTGGAGGGCATCAGCGTGGGCGCCGACGGCGTGCGTACGGATTGGGCCCCCTTGGGGGGGGCTGTCGGCGATCCGGAAGCCGCCGCCCGCCTGGGCATGGCCGCGACCCTGCTGCACTGGAGCCTGCATCCCTGGGCCATGTACGCCATCGTGGCGTTGGCCTTGTCGATCTTCTCCTACAACAAGGGCCTGCCGATGACGGTCCGGTCCATCTTCTACCCGATTCTGGGTGAGCGCATCTGGGGCTGGCCGGGGCATCTCATCGACATCTTGGCGGTGTTCGCGACCCTGTTCGGACTGGCCACCTCGCTTGGGTATGGCGCCGAGCAGGCGGCCGCAGGGCTGAGCTACCTGTTCGGGATCGGTGGTGGCGATGTGACCCTCGTGCTGCTGATCGCCGGCATCACCGCTGTGGCGATCCTGTCCATCGTGGCCGGCGTGGACAAAGGCGTGAAACGCCTGTCCGAGATCAATATGTTCCTCGCATTCATGTTGCTGATGTTCGTGGTGTTCGTGGGGCCGACCCTCCTCATCATGACCAATTTCTTCACGAACATCGTCAGCTACCTGCGTGAGTTGCCCTTCCTGTCCAACCCCTTCGCACGCGAGGACGTCAACTACAGCCAGGGCTGGACCACCTTCTACTGGGGCTGGTGGATCAGCTGGTCACCCTTCGTCGGTATGTTCATCGCCCGCGTGAGCCGGGGGCGCTCGGTGCGCGAATTCCTCATCTCTGTGCTGCTCATCCCCACCACGGTGTCGATCTTCTGGTTTACGGCCTTCGGCACCGCAGCCATCGATCAGGTGCGGGGTGGCTTCGATGGGGCCGTCTCGGCGGAACTGCCACTGCAGCTCTTCATGATGCTGGGCGAGCTGCCGCTGGCGGACATCACCTCGTTTATCGGTATCGTGCTCGTGCTCGTGTTCTTTATCACCTCGTCGGATTCCGGCTCTCTGGTGATCGATACCATCGCAGCGGGCGGCAAGATCGATGCCCCCAAGCCCCAACGTGTGTTCTGGGGCGTTATTGAGGGCGCCATCGCCATCGCGCTGCTGCTGGGTGGTGGTCTGGCCGCCCTGCAGGCGGTGGCGGTATCCGCCGGTCTGCCCTTCACGCTGCTACTCCTGGCGGGCTGCTATGCCATCGTCATGGGGCTGCTGAGTGAGCCCCGGCCTGGCAAGGCAAAGCCGGTAAGCGCTTAAGCGCCAAGACCCTAGGGCCTGTTCTCAGTCGCTCGAGGGGCGGCCGTGACCGCCCCGTTGTTCAGTCGTGATCGGCATTAGCCGCGATCAGCCTGCCCCCCGATGCCTATAGCCAGAGATCGGAGACCGGAGTCTCGGGCGTAAAATGCCGGGCCACCTGAGCCAGGAAGAGTTCCGCCGTGGCCATGGCATCCACCTTGGCGTGATGGGAGGAGTAATGGGGCAGGCCGTAGCGGGTGCGGCTGTCGGCCAGCCGGATGGAGGCGGGCTGGATGCCGAACAAGCGCTTGATGCCCTGTAGGCGGCCGCGGCGCTCCCAGCGTGCCTCCAAGGCCATGGTATCGATGAGAGGAAACAGGCAATGCTCGCCGTGAGTGGTCATGACGGCGGCATCGAGGAATGGCCGTTCGATGTTGCGGTAGTGGACCACCACCAGGCGGTCGGCGAACTCCGATAGCACCTCGTCGAGGATCGCGGCGATGGGCGGCGCGTGCTCGACCTCCGAGTGGGTGATGCGATGGAAGGCGATGGATTCCTCAGTCAGCGACCGGGGAGGCTTGACGACCCAGTAACGGCCCGCCGACGGGCGGATCACCCGCAGGTCGAAGGGCACCAGGCCGATGCTGACGATGGCGTGCTCCCGGGGATCCATGCCCGTGGTCTCGAAATCCAATGCCACCAGCGGGACGTCCCCGATGGGGCGCTTTTCTGCCGGCACCCCCGCCGCGTAGAAGTGCTTCAGGGCCGGGGTCTTGCAAGCCTCGGCCTGGCGGGCGAAATACTCCGCCCAGCTGGGGGGTCGCTGCTGCTGGCGCGCGCTGAAGATCATTGCTGTCAACGGCCCGGGCTGGGGTAGCGGAAGCGCAGGAAGTTCTGGGCATTGCTCAGCACCTGGAAGGCCTCCTTGAGGTTGTGGCGTTCAGTGTCCGATATGCGCTCCGGCTGGATGGCATTGTGCGGCTCATGGTCGTCCTGGATCTCCTGGGCCTGATGGCGCATCCGCACGATCGAGAGGAACTCCAGGGCATAGCTCAACTTGTCGGTCTGTCCGGCGGGTAGGGCGCCGGCCTGAGTGATCTCATCGAGCCGGTCGAAGCCGTTTTGAGCCCGGGAGCCCACCCCCAGGGCATGGACCCGGATGACGTCGTTCAGGGGGGCGATGCCGCGGCGTTTGATATTGATGCGGTTGTTATGCCGTCCGTCCTGCTCCAGCACGAAGGTGCGGAAAAAGCCCAGCGGTGGCGTACGGCCGAGGGCATTGCGCGCCAGGGCGGCGAGGAACTGGGGACTGGCCTTGGCCCGGGTGGCGATCAGATCCTGCAATTCCTCCACGAACCGCGCCTCGCCGTGGACCGCGTCCAGGTCGAAGAAGATGCAACTGTGCAGCAGCCGCTGCGGATCTGGCTTGGCGATCCAGTCCCTGAAGTAGTGCTTCCAGCGGGCGAGGGGCTGGCGCCACAGGTCGTTGGTGGCCATGACACCCCCTTTGCAGTAAGGGTAGCCGCAGGCATGCAGCCCGTCGCTCACCTGTCGCGCCAACTCCCTGAAGTATTTATCGTGGCGCTTCGGCTCGAAGGCGTCGTGGAGCACCATGGCATTGTCCTGATCCGTGGTGATGGACTGGTCGTTGCGCGCGAGGGAGCCGTGCACCATGAAGCAGTAGGGAACGGGGGGCGGACCCAGATCGGCCTCGGCCAGCTCCACCAGGCGGCGCATCAGGCTGCGGCCGACACTCGACATGGCCCCTCCGATCATCCGCGAGGTGGCGCCCTCGTCGACCAGCCGCACGAAGGAGGCCCGCACCTCGGGCGTGAGGCGCGCCAAGCCCTTGACCGAGGTGCGGCTGAAGATGTTGTTGACCAGATAGAGGCTGTTGTTGGTCTCGTAGCGGACGATATCCGACAGGTCCACCACCCCCACCGGACGGCGGCGGTGGAGGACCGGCAGTAGCTCAATATTGTTGCGCAGCATGGTCAACATGGCCTCGTTGACCGACTCGCTGGACTGGATGGTGATGAGCTTGTCGTGGCTGATACTGCAGAGGGGTGTCTGCGCCGAGGCCCCGGCGGCGATGACGCGTTGCCGCAGATCCTTGTCCGTGATCATCCCCGTGAGCAGCCACTGCTGTCCCTCGGCGTCGGTGAACATGCCGTCCGAATCGTCGTCGTTACCGGGCTTGAGCAACAGCACCGAGGAGACGTCGTTCTCGGTCATGAGGCGAGCTGCCTCCTGCACGGTGGCGGACTCATCAATCATGACGGGCAGGCGGGAGATGAGCCGACGCACCCGCGTGGCGATCATGTCGTTGTTGCGCTGGCTCTGTTCCACCGTGCTCTTGAGCCGCGAACCGGGTAGCTCCACGAAATCGGCGAAATCGTCGTCCGCAGCGCAGAGGCGGTCGAAAACGGGCTTCGGGATCAGATAGAGCAGGGTGTCCTCGATGGCCTGCACCGGAAAGCGCACCTGGCGGTCCCTCAGCAGATCGAACTGCCCGAAGATGTCCCCCTCACCGAGGCGGTTGTAGAGCTGGCCGTTGTGGAGGTACACCTCCACCGCGCCGCTGCGGATGTAGGACAGCGCCTGCACCGGACCGTCGCGTTCGGAGATGGTGGTGCCGGCCTTGGAATAGGCAATCTCGACCGCGCCGGCCACCTCTTCGAGGAGATCGTCGGTCAGCCCGTCGAAGGGCGGATGACGGCTGATGTGATCGCAAATCTCCCGGATTTCTGCTTCCATGATGCCCCCCGCTGTGGATCTTCTGCCCCGTGACGGGAACTGTAAAGGTACCGCTCGGGCGCGAGCAAGCCCGGGGCTTTCCCTGCACATGCCCCCTGCATCGGATGTCGCCGTAACGCCTGAGCAGGAGGGCGAGGAGGGCGACGACATAGATCAGGATGATGTTCATCCGTGGTGTCCCGAGTGCGTCGCTCAGCAAAGGAGACCCCTGAATAAAGGCGCGTTGGATGACTGGAAAATAGACCGTCTACGATATAAACTGACCGGTACTGTTGTATATGCACGACATGTCTCTTGTGGCGAGCATGTGTTGGTCGTGTACGAGCGACGTTGCATAACGGCATTCCCAGAGTCGTCCACTCACCACCGAAATCGATCCATCATGAAGCACTCCACATCGCGCACCGCAGGCGCCGCTCCCAGGTCGCCGCAAACGGCTCATCGACGCTCACCAACACTGCTGGCGCTCAGTCTCGCCGCGATGGTCGGCGCCCCGCAACTGGCGACCGCCGCGACCGATTCCGCCGCCCTCGAGCGCCGTGTCCGCGAGCTGCAACGCCAGCTCGATCAGGCCCAGGCCGAACTCGCCGAGGCCAGGGCCGAGACGGTCGCCGCCACCGAGAAGGCCGAAACGGCCGAGGCCGAGCTTGTTAAGGCCGGCTCGCCGCAGGCGAACAAGATCAAGGTCGGCCCACTGACCATTGGTGGTGCGATCCGCGCCAACTATGTGCTCGGTGACTATCCGAACCGTGGGCAGGGTCCCTCGCGGGGTGGAAACGGCGGTAACTTCGAACTCGATACCTTCCGCATCAACATGGACCTCAAGTACAACCAGTTGGTTGGAAAGCTCGAGTATCGTTGGTACAACGGCTACAATTTCGTGCATACCGGCTGGTTGGGCTGGGATTTCGATGACGGCAGCCAGCTCCAGGTCGGTGTCAACCGGGTGCCCTTCGGGCCCGGCCCTTATGGCGTCTCGCAGAGCTGGTTCTTCGATCAGCACTACTATGTTGGCCTGTCGGATGACATGGATCTCGGCGTCAAGTATGTCACCAGCATCGATAACTGGGATCTCGACGTCGCCTATTACGCGCGCAGCGAGTGGAATGGTAATGGGACGAGTCGCGACAGCGCGCGTTACAGCTATGACCCCGTGGTCTGGGATTCCGGACTAGCGGCAAACGGCGATGTGATCAGCGCGCTCCCGAATGGCTACCAGGAACGCAACCAGTTCAATCTTCGCGCCATCTACAACATCGATCAGAGCGCTGTCGATACCGCACTCGGCGTGTCGCTGCAATATGGGCAGCTCGATGGGCGGCGTGCGGACAACGGTGACCACTGGGCGGCGTCGGTGCACATGACCAACAGCTGGAACAACTGGCTGCTGGCGACCCAGCTCACGCGTTACAAGCTCAACATCGATGACGACAACCTGCTCGGAACCGATGAGCTGCTACCGATGGGGGCCTATGATTTCGCTTGGCCGGTGGCAACCGACGCCTGGTTGCCAGCGATCTCACTGAGCTACCTGTACGAGACCAACCAGATCCCCTGGCTGGATTCAGTGCGTCCCTATGTCGAGTACAGCAGCATCCTCAAGGAGGATGGTGACTTCAACGATAGCCAGCTTGCGATTCTCGGCGCCGCCTGGGCGCGCAACGGTTGGTACATCTATACCGATCTCGCCTTCTCCGACGGGAACTATTTCGTCGGCGATAAGGGCGACAGCTACGGCAACATCGTCGATGGTGTCGGTGACTTCGGCGTCAACGGCAATGATGACTGGAACTACCGCTTCAACATCAACTTCGGTTACTACTTCTGATCGCGTGAACATGCCATCGCCACCGGGCTCGCAGGCTCGGTGGCGATGGCTTGGCCATCAAGCGGCCTGACACACAGGGCTTTTCACAGCGTTCTGATGCGGACCGCTGATGTACCGGTTGGCAGCAGGCGCTGTATCGCGGCTCAAAGCTCGCCGGTGACCCAGTAGTCGATGCGCGCCTCGTTGTTCTCGATGTACTTGGTCACCGCATCTTCATACGAGGTCTCTTGGGCGTCGTACATCGCCGCCTGCAGGTCGTCGATCGGGATCTGGATGCGCGAGATGAAGCTCGCCGCATCGATATCCTCCTGGTAGAAGCCCGTGCGCGCCAGGGCGACAACGCGCTCGAAGCTGCCGAGGACCTCCTTGGGGTCTTCCAGGTAACGCAGCTCATAGGCACCGAACATCCAGTGCGGGCTCCAACCGGTGACCACGATCCATTCATTACGGCGGGTGGCGCGCTCTAGGGCGGCGGTCATGCCAGCACCCGAGGAGATCTGCAGCTCATAGTCGTCGAGGTCGTACTCCTCGATCGCCTCCTTGGACAGACGCGTGATGCCGGCGCCGGGGTCGATGCCGGTGATGGTCTCGTCGAGCTTCTCCTTGACCTCGTCTTTGTTCAGATCCTCGATGCTGGCGAGGGTCTCTTCCGGGATATAGGCCGGTACCGCCCAGCCGAGGCGGGCGTGGGTATAGAGGATGCCCAATGGCGCCACATCGTTACACACCTTTTCCACGTAATCGCCGTGCGTGCCCGGCTGCCAGGACATCAGCATCACATCCAGATCGCCGGTGGACAGGCCCTGGTACTGGGGCGCGATATCGGTCTGCACCAGTTCGACCTCATAGTCCATGCGCTCCTCGAGGATGCGCTGGGTCAGCTTGGTGACGAACTCGGCATCGGACCAGGCGGTCCAGCCGATCTTGATGCTGTCGGCGGCGTAGGCGCCAGTGCCGAGCGAGAGGGCGAGGGCGCCCGCCGTTAAGGCCTTGAGTGAGGTTTTCATGAACATTGCGGTTCCTCTTGACGGTGGGTGGAGGGATGGAAGGAGCGCGTGGTGGTTGGCGCTCGAATGTTGGCCCAGGGGGCCTGAGATGCGCTGGCTGGACCAGGCAGAGACAGTGGTGGTGAGCGCCTAACCCTTGCTCAGGCTGTTCGGCGTACGCTGGAATAACCGGCGTAGCCGGGCGATGAGCGACGGCGGTCCACCAACGCGGCGGACGATACCGAAGCTCTGAGTGATGCGATCGAGCAGGATCGCGAGCAGCACGACGCCGAGGCCGCCCTCGAAGCCGAGCCCGACATCGAGTCGTTGAATACCGGTGAGCACGGTGTTGCCGAGCCCGCCGGCCCCGATCATCGAGGCGATGACGACCATCGACAGGGCGAGCATGATGGTCTGATTGATCCCGGCCATGATCGACGGCATGGCCAACGGCAACTGCACCTTAAACAGCAGCTGACGGCTGGTGCAACCGAAGGCCTTGCCGGCCTCGACGTGTTCGTCGCTGACCTGGCGGATACCGAGATTGGTCAGGCGCACGGCCGGCGGCATGGCGAAGATGAGCGTGGCGATCGCCCCCGGAACCTTGCCGAGGCCGAAGAAGATCGCGGCTGGAATCAAGTAGACGAAGGGCGGCATGGTTTGCATGAGATCGAGCACCGGGCGGGCGATCGCCTCGAAGGCATCGTGCCGGGCCATGGTGATGCCGATCGGGATGCCGATGAGCAGCGCCACCAGGCTCGAGGCGATGACCAGCCCCAGGGTCGAGATGGTCTCGCTCCAGATGTCCATGCCGAACAGCAGCACCATGGCGGCGATGGCGAAGAGGCCGAATTTCCAGCCCACGCGCCAGGTCGCGAGCAGCACGATGATGAGCGCCAGGATCAGCGGCGGAATGCCCTGCAGCAGGCCCTCGAAGGAGTCGATGACGAACTCGAGCACCGCAGAGATGCCATCGAGGATGCCAGTGAGGTTGGTCTGTATCCAGTCGACTCCGGCGGCGACCCAGTCGCCGATCGGGATCTCGAAATCGGTGATGTCGTTCGCCATGGCTCAGGTCGTCTTATCCAGTGTTTGCAGCAAGACGGTCTTGTCGACGATGCCGCGATAGCGGCCGTCGGCATCGACGATGGGCACCGGGAACTCGCTCGCCGTGACTTGGCCGAGCACCTCGGACAGCTCGGTGTCGGCGGCGACGGGTTGGATCTGCTTGAGGAAGGCGTCCTCCCAGCGTGAATGCTCGCTGTCGCGTCCGGCATCGGCCAGCGAATTGACGCTGACCATGCCGCGATAGTGACGGTCGCGATCGATGACGATGCCGAGGCTGTGGCCGCGATCGTGCAGTTGCGCCAAGGCCGCGCGCACGTTCACACCGCTGCGCTCGAAGACCGTGATGGCGCGATCCGAGGCGATGTCGCCAGCACTGAAGACCTTGCTCACGTCGACGCCGTGGAAGAACGAACGCACATAGTCATCGGCCGGCTTGGTGACGATCTCCTCCGGGGTGCCGATCTGCACGATGGCGCCGCCCTCCATGATGGCGATGCGATCGCCGATGCGAATCGCCTCGTCGAGATCGTGCGAGATGAAGACGATGGTATGGGCATGGGTGCTCTGCAAGCGCACCAGCTCGTCTTGCATCTCGGTGCGGATCAGTGGATCGAGGGCCGAGAAGGCCTCGTCCATGAGCAGGATCGGCGCATCGGTGGCGAGGGCGCGGGCGAGGCCAACGCGCTGTTTCATGCCGCCGGAAAGCTCGTCCGGATAGCTGTCGGCATTGGTGGCCAAGCCCACGGTGTCCAGCGCCTTTAGCGCGCGCTCGCGCCGCTGCGCCTTGGACATCCCGGAGACCTCAAGCCCAAACGCGGCGTTCTCGCCGACGCTCTTATGCGGCATCAGCGCAAACGACTGAAACACCATGCTCATGGAGCAGCGCCGCATGGTGATCAGCTCCTGCTTTGACATCTGGGTGATATCGACGCCGTCGACGATCACCTGGCCGCGCGTCGGCTCGATCAGGCGGTTGAGCATGCGCACCAGGGTCGATTTGCCCGAGCCCGAGAGCCCCATGACCACGAACACCTCGCCTTCACGGATGCTGAAGTCGGCCTTTTGCACGCCAACCGTGGTGCGGGTCTGTTCGAAGATCTCCGCCTTCGAGAGCCCTTGATCGAGCAGTTCGAGGGCTCGGTCAGGCTCGGGTCCAAAGATCTTGTAGAGGTCTTTGACGACAACCTTATCTTGCATGGGCCTGGATATCAGGAGGAGTCGGCGATCTTAAGGGTCCAAACTAACAGGTTAGCCGGCGGCTGTCTTGATGTGTGGCGCTAGCGAGGGTGCGGATCAGCGGTCCCGGCTGACGATATAACGCGCGATCCAACGCAGCGGATCGGCACCCGCGCCGAACGGCTCGAGGCTGGCGAGGGCGTCCGACACCAGGTCGTCGGCGGCTTCGTGGGCTGCGACGATACCCAACAACGACGGATAGGTCGCTTTCTCGTGGGCGGCATCGGCGCCGCTCTGTTTGCCGATGACATCGGTTTCGCCCTCGACGTCGAGCAGGTCGTCCTGGATCTGGAACGCCAGGCCGATGCACTTGGCATAGTGATCGAGGGCATCAGCCTTGGCCGGCTCCAGCTCGGGGCAGGCGAGGGTGGCCATCTGCACGCTGGCGCGGATCAGCGCGCCGGTCTTGTGGATGTGGATATTCTCGAGCATGACCAGATCGAGGTCGCTGCCTTCGGACTCCAGATCCAAGGCTTGGCCGCCGGCCATACCGATCGAGCCTGCGGCGCGCGCCAGCGCGGCCGACATGCGCAGGCGCGAGGTTGCCTCGGGAGCCGCTGCGTCATCCTGCGCCAGGATCCCGAAGGCGAGGGTCTGTAGCGCATCGCCGGCGAGGATTGCGGTCGCTTCGTCGAAGGCCTTATGACAGCTTGGCCGTCCACGCCGCAGATCATCATCATCCATCGCCGGCAGATCGTCATGGATCAGCGAATAGGCATGGATGAGTTCGACTGCGGCGGCGCCGGCATCGACGCGCTCAGGCTCGAGGCCGAGGGCTTGCGCGCTGGCGTAGGCCAAGGTTGGGCGCACGCGCTTGCCTTCGCCGAGCACCGCGTAGCGCATCGCCTGATGCAGCCGCGTCGGCGGCTGCTCGGCGGGGGGCAGAACGCGCTCCAGGGTTCGCGCCACCCGGTCTTGGCACTCTTTGAGAAAGGTCTTCAGGCGGGGGGCGTCTTGCATGGGGCCAATCGCTTATCGGTGACGGGAGGGAGAGGTGCGAACTCGGATCTGTCCGCTGCTCGGGATCAGTCGCTCAGGGGAGGGGCCGTGCCGCCGGCGAACGGCTCGGGCTCGGTGTCCTCCGAGGGCTCGCTGAGGATGCGAATCCGTTGCTCGGCTTGGTCGAGTGCCCGTTGGCAGCCACGGCTGAGCCGGATGCCTTGCTCGAAGGCGGCGAGCGAGTCTTCCAAACCGAGGTCGCCACGCTCGAGTTGATCGACGATCGTCTCTAGCGCCTGCAATGAGGCCTCGAACTGCTTGGGGTCGTCGATCCTGTCTTCGCTCATGGGATGTTTGAACAGAGGTTTCACTCTAAGTTACCGTAGCCGGCTTTGACCGGTCAACGCGGCCCCCAGGTCCGGATCAGGGCCGGCTCGGTTTTTCCTCTCTATTAAGGAGCGTTCGACCCCGCGATGAGCGGTAACTACGATGCCTCGGCGATCGAGGTTCTTAGCGGCTTAGACCCGGTGCGCAAGCGCCCGGGCATGTACACCGACACCACGCGTCCGAACCATCTCGCGCAGGAGGTGATCGATAACAGCGTCGACGAGGCGCTGGTCGGCAAGGCCACCCGTATCGATGTGACCCTGTACCAGGACGGCTCGATCGAGGTCTGCGATGACGGGCGTGGCATGCCGGTGGACATGCACCCCCAGCAGGGGCTGCCGGGTGTCGAGGTCATCCTGACCAAACTGCATGCCGGGGGCAAGTTCACCGCTGGCAGCAGCTACCGCTTCGCCGGCGGCTTGCACGGCGTCGGCGTGTCGGTGGTGAACGCGCTCTCCAAACGCCTGGAGGTGTGGGTTAAGCGCGATGGCCAGGAATATCGGATGGCCTTCGCCGACGGCAACAAGGCCGAGGATCTGACCCCGATCGGCCGGGTCGGGCGCGGCAACAGCGGTACGCGGCTGCGGTTCTGGCCCGATCCGACCTATTTCGACACGCCCAAGGTCTCGGTGCGCCAACTGACCCATCTGCTGCGCGCCAAGGCCGTGCTCTGCCCAGGGCTCGAGGTGCGCTTTCGCGACGAGGCCAGTGGCGAGGAGCAGTGTTGGTGTTATGCCGACGGGCTGCGCGACTATCTGAGCAAGGCGCTCGGCGCCGCCGAGCGGGTGCCGGAGGTACCTTTCGTCGGTGCGCTCGAGGGCAAGACCGAGGCTGCGAGCTGGGCCGTGACCTGGCTGCCCGAGGCGAGCGAGCAGGTGAACGAGAGCTATGTCAACCTGATCCCGACGGTCCAGGGTGGCACCCATGTCAACGGCTTTCGCAGCGGCCTGACCGAGGCCGTGCGCGAGTTCTGCGAGTTCCGCGACCTGTTGCCGCGCAATGTCAAGCTAGCGCCGGACGATGTCTGGGCGCGCGCCAGTTGGGTGCTCTCGGTGAAGCTGATCGACCCGCAGTTCTCCGGCCAGACCAAAGAGCGCCTGTCCTCGCGCGAGTGCGCGGCTTTCGTCTCCGGCGTGGTCAAGGACGCCTTCAGTCTTTGGCTCAACGAGCATGTCGGCGACGGCGAGCGCATCGCCGAGATCGCCATCGGCGCCGCCCAGGCGCGCTTGCGCGCCGGACGCGCGGTGACGCGCAAGCGCGTGACCCAGGGGCCGGCGTTGCCGGGTAAGCTGGCCGACTGCACCGCCACCGACCCCGCCCGCACCGAGCTATTCCTGGTCGAGGGCGATTCCGCCGGCGGCTCGGCCAAGCAGGCGCGCGACCGCGAGTTCCAGGCCATCATGCCGTTGCGCGGCAAGATCCTGAACACCTGGGAGGTGGACCCGGCCGAGGTGCTGGGCTCGCAGGAGGTGCACGATATCGCGGTGGCCATCGGCGTCGATCCGGGCAGCGACGATCTCAGCCGGCTGCGCTTCGGCAAGATCTGCATCCTCGCCGATGCCGACTCCGATGGCGCGCATATCGCGACGCTCTTGTGCGCGCTGTTCCTCAAGCACTTCCCACAACTGGTCGCGGCCGGTCACGTCTATGTGGCGATGCCGCCGCTGTTCCGCATCGATGTCGGCAAGCAGGTCTTCTACGCCCTGGATGATGCCGAGCGCGTCGGTGTGCTGGATCGCATCGCCGCCGAGAAGCTCAAGGGCAAGGTCAGCGTGCAGCGTTTCAAAGGGCTCGGCGAGATGAATCCGCTACAGTTGCGCGAGACCACCATCCATCCGGATACGCGCCGTTTGGTGCAACTCACGGTTGAGCCGGGGGATGACAGCGCCACCTTGATGGATATGCTGCTGGCCAAAAAGCGCGCGGCCGATCGGCGCGCCTGGCTGCAGGAAAAGGGCGATCTGGCGGAGGTCTGAGCCAGCCACCGAGCCCATACCTGGCCCATGCCTGGATGCGCCCTCATGCCCCAAGGTTTCACTGAGCGAGCCCGAGACCGATGATGCAACCATTTCCTTATGCCCACGCCACCGACGACGATTGGCACCTAGCGCTTGAGCGCGTCATCGCCGGGCTCGGCTCGGGCCAAGATCCTGCGCCCTATGGCCTCGAAGGGCGCCTCGGGTTCCTCTATCTCACCGATGCCATCAACGCCCACCTGGAAGCGATCCTGGAGGCATTGCGCGAGGCGACCGATGTCGAGCACTGGGTCGGCGCGGTGGGCCTCGGTATCTGTGCGACCGGGGTCGAATACTACGAGCGACCGGCGATCGCGGCGATGATCGCCGATCTGCCGGAGGACTCGTTCCGGGTCTTTTCGCCCATCGTCAAGGACCTCGACGGCTTCGATGCCGCACAGCGCGCCTGGCTCGGCAGTGCCCAGCCGTTCATGGGCCTGGTGCATGCCGATCCGTCGAATCCGCTCACCGAGAGCCTGATCCGGCAACTGGCCGAGCGCACCGTGACCGGTTTCCTGGTCGGGGGCCTGGCGAGCAGCCAGCAAAATGCCCGCGTGATCGCCGATGAGCCGACCGAAGGCGGCCTGACCGGCGTCATGTTCACCGAGGCGATTGGCATTCAGACCGCGCTGTCCCAGGGCTGCTCGCCGATCGGGCCGCACCGGCGCATTACCGCCTGTCAGCGTAATGTGATCGTCGAACTCGATGGCCGTCCGGCGCTGGATGTGTTCAAGGACGACATCGGCGAGGTCTTGGCGCGTGACATCTCGCGCGTGGGCGGCTACATCTTCGCCGGCCTGCCGATCGCCGGCTCCGATACGGGCGACTATCTGGTGCGCAATCTGATCGGTGTCGACATGGAGAAGCGACTGATCGGGATCGGGGATCTGGTCGAGAAAGGACAGGAGCTGATGTTCTGTCGCCGCGATGCCAACACCGCCAGCGAAGACCTCTCGCGCATGCTCGGCAACCTGAAGGCGCGCTTGAAGACACCGCCGCGCGGCGGTGTCTATGTTTCTTGCCTCGGCCGAGGGGCCAACCTGTTCGGTGACGACTCGCAAGAGCTGAAGCAGATCCGCAACGAGCTGGGGGAATTTCCGCTGGTGGGCTTCTACGCGAATGGTGAGCTCTCGCAGAATCGGCTCTATGGCTATACCGGGGTGTTGACCCTGTTCACCTGATGGTTTGTTCGCGCAAGACGGATGAACGACCAGAACGCGCGTCATCTCTGGGCCCTGGCGGCCGGGCTCGCTCTCACCGTGGTCGTCGTGGTGCTGATCAAGATCGGGCCGCTCCTGCATCCGCCGCTCGGCGAGCGCGCGCCGCTGAATCCTGACTGCGATCTGTTGCGCGAGGCTTGTCGGGTACGCTTCGCCGATGGCGGCGAGGTTCGTCTGGCGATCGAGCCACTGGGCATCCCGGCGGTGCGCCCGCTGCAGCTCGAGGTCAGGCTTACGCATCTGCCCACGCCCGAGCAGGTCGAGATCGATTTCCAGGGCGTCGACATGAACATGGGCTTCAATCGCGTTCGTCTGCAGCGTGTTGGTGTGGGGGCAGGCGCCGATTCTGGTGCGGCTGCCAGTGCGGGCGACGATGCGGGTGCGGCTGCCACTGCAGGTGCCGTTGCAGGTGCCGACGCTAATGCCGATGCCGACATCGAGCGCTGGCGCGGGCAAGGGATGCTGCCGGTGTGCGTGCGTGCGCGCATGACCTGGGAAGCTCAGGTGCTCCTGCACTATCCAGGCGGCTCGCGTGCCGCGCCTTTCCGCTTCGTGAGCCAGCGTCCCAACTGACGCTGAGCCTGGGCGGTTGCGCGACGGCAAAGCCGCAGGCCGGCAAGTCTGCGTTGGCGGCTATGGCGGTTATGGCGGCGGCATGGCAGAGCGGCATGATGGCGGCAAATCCGCGTTGGCAGCACGCCGGCATGTCACGGCGGCAAGTCGACGCGGCACCATGGCGACGACGCGATGCGCGCCACCGAAGCGCCACGGCGCTGCTATCATCACGCCATACATCCGCGCGCCTGCGGTCCGCACGCCTGCGCGCCACGAGCGGGCGTCCCAGCCTTGGAGACAAACCATCATGCGTGTTCTGGTCGGCGATATCGGCGGTACCAAGACGGGACTCGGCATCGCCGAGGTTGAGGATGACAGCGTCACGCTGGAGCTGCATCGTCGTTATCCGAGTCGAAAGTCGGTCTCGCTTGGCGAGATCGTCACCGCCTTTCTCGACGAGACCGGCTGTGGGTGCAGGGCGGCGGCCTTTGCCGTCGCCGGGCCGGTTGTCGCTGGGCGCAGCAAGACCACCAATCTGCCCTGGCAGATCGATGCTGCGGCGTTGCAGAAGAGCCTGGGTTTCGAGCGCGTGGGGCTGCTCAATGATCTCGAGGCCGTCGCCTGGGGCGTACCCGCGTTGAGCGCGAACGAGTTGGTCGTGATCCAGCGCGGAGCACCCGATGCTGTCGGTAATGCTTGTGTGGTCGCCGCCGGCACCGGGTTGGGCGAGGCGGGCCTGTTCTGGGATGGCGCGCGTTATCATCCATTCGCCACCGAGGGCGGGCATACCGATTTCGCACCGACCGACGATCGCGAATTCGCGCTGCTGAATTATCTGCAAAAGCGCGTCGGGCGCGTGAGTTGGGAGCGCGTGGTCTCCGGCATGGGGATCGGTACCGTCTACGAGTTCCTCGCCCAATGGCATAAGGCGACGCATCCGCCGGCGGTGGCCGAGGCGCTGCGCAGTGATGGCGATATCGCCGCAGCGGTGGCCGAGGCCGCGCACAATGGTCATACCATCAGTCAAGAGGCGCTGGAACTCTTCGCGGTGCTCTATGGGCGCGAGGCCGGCAACACCGCGCTCAAGCACATGGCCATGGGCGGGGTCTATCTCGGCGGTGGCATCGCGCCGAAGAATCTGGCCTTGCTCCAGGGCGCGGGCTTCATCGAGGGGTTTCTGGACAAGGGCCGGATGCGCGGCTTGATGGAGCGGATTCCGGTGCGGGTCATCCTGGATCCGCAGACGCCGCTGTATGGGGCTGCGCGCTATATGGCCGCCAAGATCGGCTGAGACCTCGGCATGGCATCATTGCGCAGCTCGGTGGCGATTCGGCGCCTGTCACTCTTGGTATCGCTGCTCGTGCTGCTGCCGGGCGCCGCTGCCGCGCTGAGCCTTGATGTGAAGGTCACTGGGCTCGAGGGTCGGTTGGAGCGCAACGTCCTCGCGCTGCTCGGGCTGTATCAGGAGCGCGGTGATGTGGAGATGTCAGTGCTGCGGCTGCGCGCGCTCTATCAGCGGGCACCGGAGCAGATCCGTGAGGCCTTGGCCCCGTTCGGCTTATATCGGGTCGAGGTCGAGTCCACGCTGACCGAGCCCAGCACCGGCGAGGGAACCTGGATGGCAACCTTCACGATCGACCCCGGTGATCCGGTCAAGATCGGTCGGGTCAATTACCGCATCACGGGCCCGGGGGCCGAGAATCCGCTGTTTCCGAAACAATTTCCGATGCAGGTCGGGGATGCGCTGATCCACGCGGATTACGAGCAGGCGAAGTCCCGTATTCTCAATATCGCTGCGGATGAAGGGTATATCGAGGCCGATTTGGAGCGGCATCTGGTGCTGATCGATCCAGTGGCCTATGAAGCCATCATCGAATTCCATCTCGCGACCGGCGAGCAGTTCTATCTCGGCGAGATCGAGTTCGAGCAGGATCTGCTTGCCGATACCTTTCTGGAGAAATTCGTCAATTTTGAGCCGGGCGTGATCTACAATCCGGCGCTGTTGCTGGAGCTGCAAGGGCGTTTGATCGGGACCGAGTATTTCGACAACATTGAGGTAAGGCCGCTCGAGGACCAGGCCGGCCCCGATCGCGAGGTGCCCATCCGTCTGATCGCGACCCGCAACAAGGCCAATGTCTACCGTGTTGGCGCCGGCTTCGCGACCGATGTCGGGCCGCGCTTTAGTCTCGACTATCGGCGCCGTTATATCGGGCGTCGGGGCCACAACCTGAAGGCCGAAATCCAGATCTCGCAGGTTGAGCAGTCGGCCCTGGCCGAATATCGGATTCCCATTCGCGATCCAGTCCAGGATTTTATCTTGATTCGTCCTGAGTTCCAGGCCTTTGATACCGAGACCCGCGAGGGCGATCTGTTTAAGCTTGGTATCGCCCAGTCGGTGCTGACCGACGGCGGATGGCGACGGAACATCGGCGTCGATTATCGCTACGAGGATTCCTCCGTTGCGACCAGCGATACCGAAACCTTCAACGGTCTCGTGCCCCATCTCTCCTGGTCCAAGGTCAAGGCCGATGAGCCCATCAATACCCGTAATGGCTACAGGATCAACGCCTACCTTCAAGGCACCTCCGAGAACTTACTCTCGACCAGTAACTGGCTGAGTGGTCAAGTCAATTACAAGCTGATCAAGTCGCTGGGAGACAAGATGCGCTTCATCGGTCGCACCGAACTTGGTGCGATCTGGGCGAGCAGTGTCGAGGATGTCCCGGCGAGTCAGCGCTTCTTTGCCGGTGGCGACAATAGTCTGCGTGGTTGGGGGTTCGATGTGCTTGGCCCCAATGATCCCGTCACCAACAAAACGATTGGCGGACGCTATCTCGCGGTTGGCAGCCTTGAGCTGGAGCATCGGCTTGTCGGCCCCTGGGGAGGGGCGATCTTTACCGATTTCGGCAATGCCTTCGATCCGGATTTCAATCAGGAATGGGAACAAAGCGTCGGGGTTGGCATCCGCTACAGTACGCCCATCGGGCCGGTCAGGGTGGATCTCGCCTATGCATTGACCAAGGATCCTGCGGGTTTCCGGCTGCATTTCGCGCTAGGGCCTGATCTGTGAATACAACCGAGACGAGCACCAACGACCAACCAGGCACTGCTAGCTCCGGCGGCCCCCCTAAGGAGGACGGGCATGATGCGCCGCGACCACGACGCGGGCGCCGCTTCTTGAGACCGTTGCGTTGGATCGGGAGCCTGATCGGCGTTGTCCTGATCCTGATGGTACTGGCGCTAGTGTTCGTTCTCGGCACCCAGACAGGACTGCGCACCTTACTGGCCGTGACCGATGATCTCGCGCCTGGGCTGATCCAGGCCAGCCGAGTCAAGGGGCGCGTTTTAGGGCGACTGGAACTCGATGAGTTGGTCCTGCGGCTGCCCGGCTTGGAGGCATCGATTGGCACCTTGATGCTCGACTGGCGTCCGGGAGCTTTATTTACCGGAACACTCCACGTGCGGGAGCTGATGGCTAGCGATATCGCCGTGGTCACCGAGCCGCCTGCGGACGAGACACCAGCGGAGCCATTCGAGCTACCCTCGATCAGGCTGCCGATCGGTGTGCGGATCGAGCAGGTGCTGATCGAGCGGCTCAGCTATCGAGAAGCCGGCGCGCCGCCGGAATCAGCCATCGAACTCACGCGCGCCGAGCTGTCGGCCACCGCCAACGGCGATCTCGTCGATCTCGAGCGGTTGCAGGCCGAACTGTCGCAGCCCGTTGCCCGCGTGCGCATGGACGGGCAGGTGCGGCTCGACGCGGCCTATCCGATCGAGTTGACGCTGGACTGGCACTTTGAGCAGGCACCGGCGCTCTCGCTCACCGGCGAAGGCCAGGTGACGGGGGATCTCGATGCATTGCAGATCCAGCATCGGATCGGAGGCTCCGTCGAGGCGACGCTGCGGGCGCGGGTCAACGAGGCGTTGCAGGCACCGAGTTGGCAGGCCGAGGTTGATCTCCAGTCCATCGATCTGCCCCAGCTCGTGCCGGATGCGCCGCCGGTGACTCTGCAAGCGCAACTGAAGAGCGAGGGGGATCTCGAGCAGGCCAGACTCACCGGAATCCTGAACGGTAACGCTCCCGATGTCGCCGAGATGGGTCGGATCAAGGCGGATCTGGATGTCGAATGGGCAGCTCGGGTGCTGACTATCGGGGCGCTGCGCCTGACCGAATCGAGCGGCACGGATGTCGCCTCGACCGCGCCGCCCACTGATACGCAAACGCAAGCGTCTTCGGCTGCGGACGCGCCTGACGGTGCTCGCATCACGGTCACCGGGCAGTTCGACACCAACCCGACGGTGCCGACCTTCAGCGTTCAAGCCCTGTGGGAACAACTGCGCTGGCCCTTGGCTGGCGTGCCGATGGCGCAATCGCCACAGGGCTCGCTGAGTGCCGAAGGTACGCTCGATGGTTATACCTATCGCCTCGATGCTCAGGCCCATGGCCAGCAGATCCCAGAAACCGCTTTAGCGCTGGCGGGAACGGGCGATCAGCAACACGCGGAGATCCTTGAACTCAAGATCAACACACTGAACGGTCTCATCCGTGGTCAGGGCCGGGTGGACTGGTCGCCCGAACTGGCCTGGGATCTGGCGCTGACCGCGAGCAATATCGATCCTGGCCGCCATTATGCGGGGCTGGATGGCCGGATCGGGCTGACGGCCGAGACCGCCGGTGGTCTCAAGAAGGGGTTCGACTTCACCCTCAACGGGGCTGCGGCGCTCGCTGATTATCCACCGACCCGCATCGATCTGGCTGGCACCGGGACGGCTTCCACGGCAACGATCGAAACGCTCGCGATCGATGTCATCGGCGGCCGCATCGATGGCACCGGCGATTTGAGTTGGTCACCAAGACTGCGTTGGGATGCTGATCTGAACTTGGCTGAGCTGGACCCAGGGCAACTGCTCGCCGATTGGCCCGGCACCCTCGGTGGTCGTCTCCAGAGTCAGGGTGAGATGGCGGAGGACGGTCTCGATCTCAGCGCCCGTCTCACCGATTTCGGTGGCGAACTGCGCGGCTATCCAGTGACCGTGCAGGCCGATGTGGGCATGCAAGGGGAGACGCTCAGCATTCGCACGCTGGAAGCGGCCTCCGGCGAGACGCGATTCGCCGCAGATGGACAGGTCGGTGAACGGATCGATCTGCGCTATACCCTGAACTCGCCAAGCCTTGCGGCCCTGATGCCGGATCTCCAGGGCAGCCTCAAGGCCGAGGGTGCGCTCGCCGGAACGCTCGAACTGCCGCGAGCAACGCTGACGCTCGATGGCCGAGGGATCGAGATGAAGGACCAGGGGATTGAGCGCATTGACGCCACGGCCGGTGTCGGCCTCGGCCAGGAGAGCCCCTTCCAGCTTTCGATCGATGGTAGCAATCTGATCCTCGGCAGCCAGCGCTTCGAGCGCCTGCGTGTGCGGGGACAGGGCAGCACCGGCTCGCATCAGCTCAGCGCCGAGGTCAACGGCGAGCCGCTGAGCCTCAGCCTGGCGCTCGATGGGGGTCTCGACAACACCAGTGCCTATCGCGGTCGTCTGACGCGGCTAGCGCTGGAGACCGGGGAGTACGGCGATTGGGGTCTGGAGAGGACTGCTCCCTTTAGCCTGGCCGCTGGCGCGGTGGAGGTGGGTCCACTCTGTCTCGGCAACAGCGGGTCATCCAGTGGCTGTGTCGCCTTCCGGCAGCCCGAGGCTGGGCGCTTCTCGGCCTCGCTCGATCTACAACGGCTCGACTTCGACCTGCTCGATGCGCTCACCACCGAGACCACCGCGATCAACGGCTATCTGACCGCGAAGGCGGATTTCGAGGGCCAAGGCGGTCTGCTCACCGGCACCGCCGAGCTGCGGGTGCCCGAGGGCGGGGTCGAGATCGTGCTGCCAAGGGCGAGCGAGACCTTGGTGTTCACCGGCACCCGGCTCGATGTGCGCGCCGGCGCGTCCGGTGTGGACGCGCGCTTCGAGCTGCCCATCGCGGAGGTTGGACAGGTCGACGCCGAGATGGGCCTGCCCGGATTCCGACTCAGTGGTCTCGAGAACCAGGCGCTGAATGGACGTCTCCGCATCGCGCTCGATGGGCTGGATCGGTTCGCGACGCTGGCGCCAGAGGTGAGCGGCACCGAGGGAACGATCAATGGCGATATCGAACTCAGCGGTCGGTTGCTGCAACCTCGGATTGGCGGCAACTTGGCGGCGCGCGATATCGCGTTCAGCGTGCCGGCGATTGGGCTGCGGGTCAACGATCTCAATCTGACCGCAGCCAGTGAGGGCAGGGATGCGATGCGGCTCGATGGCGGTGCCTTGGTGGGCGGTGGTCAGCTCAGTGTCGATGGTACTGCCACTGGCCTCGGTGGCGGGGAGCTGAACATTGTGCTCAGTCTCAAGGGGCAAGACCTCAAGGTCGCGGACACCAAGGAATACATGGCACTGGTGTCCTTGGATCTGGATGCGGGCTTCGGTCCTGGCGGTGGCGCGGTGCGCGGTGAGCTGAGCGTGCCTAAGGCGAACATCATGCCGCGCTCGCTCCCGGCGGGCGCCGTCCAGCCGTCGCCGGATGTGGTGCTCGATGAAGACGCTGACAACGGTGGACTTCCACTCAGCATCGACGTCCTCGCCAAACTTGGCGATACGGTCCTCATCGAGGCCTTCGGGCTGCGTGGTCTGCTACAGGGCCAGCTCCGGGTGACTCAACAACCAGGCCGACAGTTAGTCGGGAGCGGTGAGCTGCAGGTGATCGATGGAACGTACCGCGTGTCTCTGCCGGGACTTGGTCTCTTGACGTCGGTTGGACCCCCGCTGGTGATCAAGAAAGGGATTGTCCTGTTTGCCAGTACCCCGCTCGACAATCCGGGGATTATCCTCAATGCGCAGCGTGAAGGGGGCGATATCAGCGCTGGCGTGCGTGTGCTGGGGACGCTGCGCAATCCGAAGCTGGCGTTCTTCTCGGAGTCCGATCCGAACCTGTCGCAGTCCGAGGTCACACGTTATCTGGTGACGGGTATTCCTCCGCAGAGGGGCAGCGAGGCCGATAATCGTTCACTCTCGGTCGGTACCTATATCGCTCCGAAGCTCTACATGGAATACGACAGTAGCCTCGGCGACAAGTCGGATAGCATCAAGATGCGTTACGACCTGACGAATCGTATCCAACTGCAGAGCGAGACGGGTGACGGACAAGGCGTGGATATCTTTTACAAGTTCGAGAATTGAGGCCGACGTGCGACGTGAATGAGCGCTTGTGGGGGCCAAGGCACTGGCCGAGCTGGTTCGTCGTGGGCCTGTTCAAGCTCTTGGCGCTGTTGCCGTTCCGGCTGCAGGTTGCGCTTGGGCGCGGCTTGGGCGCGATGGGCTATCGGCTGGCTTGGGGCCGCCGCCGGGTTGCGCGTACCAACCTGTCGCTCTGTCTGCCAGACTGCGCTTCCGAAGCGCGCGAGCAGCTGGTGCGTGAGCATTTCGGCTGGCTGGGCGTCGCGGCGGTCTGTCAGGGGCTGAGCTGGTCGGCGTCGCCGCAGCGTTTATCGCGCATCCTGCGGTTGCGCCATCGCGAGCGCATCGATGCCTTGCTGGAAGCCGGGCGGCCCGTGATCGTGCTGGTGCCGCATTTCGTCGGGCTCGAGCTGGGTGGGACGGCGTTTACGGCCTTGGTGCATCCCGGCATGTATATGTACCAGCGCATCCGTAATCCGGTGATCGATGCGCAGGTGCGGCAGGCGCGCACGCGCTTCGGGGCGATTCCGGTCGAGCGTCAGGATGATCTGCGCGGATTGATTCGGACGTTGAAGTCGGGGGTGCCGTTTTTTTATTTGCCGGATCAGGATCCTGGCCGGCGGCGTGGTCTGTTTGTGCCGTTTTGCGGGGTGCCGACGGCGACGGTACCGACCTTGGGGCGGATTGCGCGGCTGGCGAATGCCGTGGTAATTCCGACCTTTGCGCGGTTTTTGCCTCGGGGTGAAGGGTTGGAGCTTTGTTTCGATCCGCCGATCGCGGATTTTCCAAGCGGAGATGTCGAGCGGGATACGGCGCGGATGAATCAGGTGATCGAGGCGCGGTTGCGGACGATGCCGGCGCAGTATTTTTGGGTGCATCGGCGGTTCAAGACGCGGCCCGAGGGCGTGGAGCCGATCTATTCTTTGCGGCGTCGTCGTTGATGGGGTTGCATCGCCAGGATCGGGTACCGCTAGGCGGGGGACGCCGTGAATACATCCTTGTAAGCTCGGGCGCAGCATCCTTGCTGCGCACGCCCCTGCCGAGCGGTACCCGACCCTGACGATGACTTCGACGCGGTCACGGAGGTTAGGGCTTGGGCGGCTGCGGGATTGGCTTGTCGGGGCCGTATTGCTGACTGTGGTCGTGGGCTTGGTCGAGACCACGCTTGGCTGGTCGGTAGTGCTGGCGCCTTGGGTGACGTTGCCACCTTGGGTTCTTGTCGGGGCTTTTTTGCTGACAGCAGCGAGCTATCTGCTACGGGCTGTGCGGGTGCGGGCCTATTTCCAAACGGCATTGTCTGGCCGATTTCCGGCGGTGTTGCGGCTCTCGGTGCTGCACAACACCGCGAATAACCTGTTGCCGATGCGCGCTGGGGAGATGGTGTTTCCTTGGTTGATGCGCCGCTATTTTGGGCACGGGTTTTGGGCGGCTGGCGCGTCGCTGATCTGGATTCGGTTGTTGGATCTGCACTTCTTGGGGATGATCGGCGTCGTGGTGCTCTGGATGCGGTCGCCGAGTCCTTGGTGTGGCTTGCTGGTCTTGGGGTGGCTGGGGCTGCTGCCGCTGTTTTGGCTCGTCGGGCGCTTCGAGTTGAAGGCTGCTGATGGCGTTGTGGGGCGCTCGCGGCACTTGCAGCGCTTACGGCGTTCGCTGGGGGTTGTGGTGGCGGCAGCGCCGCAAGACCCCACGCGCGTCTTGTGGCTCTATCTGTGGACGGCGCTGTCCTGGAGTCTGAAGTTCGTGGGCTTTGCGCTGATCCTCGGACATTTCGTGCCAGCCGCGCTTTGGCAGGTGGTGCTTGGGGTGATGGGCGCGGAGCTGTCGACGGTGCTGCCGTTTCATGGCATTGCCGGCAGTGGTTCGTTCGAGCTAGCGGCGGTGGCGGCGATGGTGCCCCTAGGCGTGGCCCCGGCGCAGGCCTTGGCGGGGGCGGTGAATCTGCACCTGTTCTTGCTTGTAACCACCTTGGTGCTAGGGGTTACCGCGCTACTGATTCCAGTGCGCATGCAACACGACTGAGGTTGCCAAGCGCGCGTTGAGAAGTGGGCCGCTTGACGCCAGCCTTGAAGCTGTTAGGGCGGTTTAGGCGTGCTAGCGCGCCAGGGCGAGCAGGGCATCTAGGTCCAGGTTGGCCTCGCAGTGATCGGCGAGGGCGTCGAGCGCGGCCTCGATACGCTGCTCGAAGTCGAGGGCGGCGGCCTTGGCGCCGACTTGCTCGAGCCAATGCGCGCGGAAGGCATCGCTGCCGAAGAGGCCGTGGACGTAGCCGCCCATGACAAGGCCGTCTGCCGAGAGGGCGCCCTCCGGACGGACACCGACCTGTCCTGCTTCAAGCGCTTCCTCAAGCAGCAGCCAGGGCCTATCGAGTCCCGCGCCGCTGGTGCGCCCCATGTGCATCTCGTAGCCGGTGACGCGGCAGCCGCTGCGCTGGTCGGTCAGGTCCAAGTCGAGCAAACGCTTGTCGCCGCTGATGGTCGTTTCGATGTCGAGCAGCCCGAGGCCGGGAGTTTCGCCTGGCTCGCCTTCGATGCCGTCCGGGTCGCGCACCACGCGGCCGAGCATCTGGAAGCCGGCGCACAGTCCGAGCACGCGGCCACCGCGCCGCACATGGGCGAGGATGTCGATGTCCCAGCCCTCGCGGCGCAGCACCTCGAGATCGGCGCGCGTGGCCTTGGAACCGAGCAGGATGATGACGTCGGTCTCGGCCGGAATCGGCTGGCCGGGTTTGATCCAACGCAGATTCACGGCCGGCTCGGCGGCGAGGGGGTCCAGGTCGTCGAAGTTGGCGACGCGCGATAGGCGTGGGATGGCGATATTGATGCTGTCGCCGCCGCTAGCCCAAGCGCCCTCGGCCGGACGTTCGAGGGCGAGCGAATCCTCGGCTGGCAGTTGCGACGCCCCTTCAAACCAACGCAGCACGCCGAGAAAGGGCCAGTTGGTGATCTCGGTGATGGTCTCGCAGGCCGGCTCGAACAGCGAGAAATCGCCGCGAAATTTGTTCACCAGGTAGCCGACGACGCGCTCGCGGTCGGCCTGATCGAGCAGCAGCCAGGTGCCGACCAGCGACGCCATGGTGCCGCCTTTGTCGAGATCCCCGACGACGATGACCGGCACCTCGGCGCGTTCGGCGAAGTACATGTTGGTGATGTCGCAGTCGCGCAGGTAGATCTCCGCGCCGCTGCCGGCGCCCTCGACCAGCACCAGATCGGCCTCGGCGCAGGTGCGCTCGAAGCTGTCGAGGATCGCGGGCATCATGCCTTGGCGCATCTGGTGATAGACGCGCGCCGGGCAGTTGCCGAGCGAGCGCCCGCGTAGTACCACCTGCGAGCCGGTATTGGTTTGCGGCTTCAGCAGCACGGGGTTCATGTGGATGGAGGGCGCGACCCCGCAGGCGCGCGCTTGCAACGCCTGAGCGCGACCGATCTCACCGCGCGGCTGTTCGCCGTCCGGGCCTGGGGCCAGATCGGAGTCGGCGGTCACTGCCGCGTTGTTGCTCATGTTCTGCGCCTTGAACGGGCGCACCGCGAGTCCGCGCCGGCGATAGGCTCGGCAGAGGCCGGCCACCAGCAGGCTCTTGCCAACGTCGGAGGCCGTGCCCTGGATCATCAGGGTGCGCGCGCGGCGCGGGCCGTGGTCGAGGAGTGGCGGGAGCTGAAGGTCGATGGTCGGCGCTTGGTCGGACATGAAGGAAGGCAACGATGGCAGTGAATCGAAAAGAAAAACGCCCCGGGCAAGCGCGGGGCGTGTGTCGGCCAGCAGCTGAGTGAATCGTGCTGCTCGGATGTCGCGCTCATGCGGAAACTGGCATCGAGCGCGCTAAGAGGGTGTTTACAAAAACCGTCCCAGATTGTTACAAGAGACTGAATTTGTTGCTTATTTTTCGCTGAGCGGTCGCTGGGCTTGGCTGGTAAAATCCAGCAAACTCAGATGTTTGGCGAAATGGTAAACCCCCTCTAAGCCTCCTCGGCCACTGCCTCCGGCTGCTTGCTTTTCCGCAGCTCGGGCATCGCCACCGTGGCGGATTGTTGCGGCGGCTTGACGCTACCGCCGCAACCGCCGGGCTGGCACTTCGGCGAGGCCGCGCCGCCGATCTCAAAGTCTTCCATCTGCTGGTTGCCGCCGCCGCAGGCCTTGGGCACGGCACCCGAGACACCCGCCGGGGCTGGCCGCTTGGCCGCCGGCGCCTGCTTCCAGGCATTGTGATCCGGCTCGACGATCTTGGTCTTGCTCTTGTCGTAGTCGAACCGAATCAGCTTCTTGAACAGCGGCCCCCAGTAGTTCTGCTTGCCGAGCTGATAGAACTTGCGCTCATAGGCACTCTTGAAGAAGGCCTTGATGCAGCCAATCAGGTACTTGCGACGGAAGGGATCCTTGACCCAGGGATACTGGAACAACATCCGCTTCATGTAGAAGCGTCGATAGTTGGCCATGACCCCGTCGAGCAGCTCGGCGCGGTCGATGTTGTCCGGCTTCATGATCGGCGAGACAAAGTTGTACTTCGAGTAGTCGAAGACTTCGACCTTGTCGCCCATCTCGGCGAACATATCGGAGAACGGCCAAGGCGTGTACATCGACCAGTTGGCCATGTCCGCGCCCCAGTCCATGACCATTTGATAGGTCTCTTCCAGCGTCTCGCGGGTCTCGTTCTCGAGGCCGACGATGAACTGGGCCTCGGTGACGATGCCGTTTTGTTGCAGGAGCTGAATGGCGCGCTTGTTCTGCTCGATCGTGGTCTCCTTGACGAAACGGTCGAGGTTGAGCTGAGCAGCGGCCTCGGTGCCGAGCGAGATATGCACCAGACCGGCCTTGCGGTAGAAAGGCAGCAGATCCTCGTCGCGCATGACGTCGGTGACGCGGGTGTTGATACCCCAATGGATGCCAAGATCGCGGTCGATCAGTTCCTGACAGAACTCGATGAACTTGTTGCGATTGATCTGCGGCTCTTCGTCGGCGAGGATGAAGAAGCCGACACCGTGGACCTTCACCAGCTCCTCGATCTCGTCGACCATCTTCTTCGGGTCGCGCACGCGGTAGTCGCGCCAGAATTTCCACTGCGAGCAGAAGCTACAGGTGAAGGGGCAGCCGCGCGCCATGTTGGGGGTCGCTACCGGCACGCCGAGTGGGATGTAGATGTACTTCTTCCACTCGAGGATGCTCCAGTCGGGCCAGATGGAGTCGACATCCTTGATCGAGGGCTCGACCGGCGTGGCGACAACCTGCTGGTCCTCGTTGAGATAGGCGATGCCCTTGATCTGCTCGCGTTCGGCCGGCCAGCGCCCCTCATCAATGGCGCGCACCAGGTTCAGCGTCACGGCCTCGCCCTCGCCGCGCACGATGACGTCGATCCAAGGCGCCTCGCCGAACACCTGCTGGTACATGAAGGTCGGGTGGATGCCGCCGAGCACGGTGATGGCGTTGGGACATTCCTCCTTGGCGATCTGCAACAGCCGCTGCGCGGTGTAGATCATCGGCGTCATCGCCGTGGTGGCGACGATGTCGGCATTGGCCTCGCGGATGGCGACGCGCAGTTGCTCCTCGTTGAGGTTGTCCACCAAGCCATCGACGAAGTGATAATCGGTATAGCCGCCCTGTTTGAGGTAGCCGGCCAGATAGGCGACCCAGGCCGGTGACCAGTTGCCGGCGATATCGGCGGCACCGGCGCTATAATTTGGGTGGACAAAAAGGATTCGCATTGTCAGCTCCGATGGATCTTGCCGTCGCACGCGAGCGCGGACTAGCAGTGAAGGGGCACTGGCCCAGGTCGATCGCAGCCTGGGCCGCAGCTGCTTCAGCCCGGATTCGGTTCTCGTGGCTCGGAATGGTGGTTTCTTCGGCTCGTGTTGTTGTTGCTGGGCACAGTGGTCGTGACCACCTGACAGCCTTTGGTTGTCGTGCCAGCGTGACACTCGGAGATTATCACGCACCGAGGTGCGCTGGCCTAGTCGCGCCGCAACGGAGTTGCCCTGAATCAAGCGCTTGGGTCTTTGCCGCGCTCGAGCGAGCCATCCGCTTGGTTCTCGCTGGCGCCCTCGTTGGCGCCGCACGCTGCAGATGGCTCGCAGCTCCAGGGGACGATATAGCGCTGCACCTGGGCACCATCTTCATGCTCGCCGATGATCGCCTGGATGCCGTAGACGCGGCGCAGATGCTCGGGGCTAAGCACGGTCTCAACCGCGCCGCTGGCCACCGCCGCGCCCTGATCGAGCAGCAGCAGGCGATCGCAGAAGCGGCTGGCGAGGGTGAGGTCATGGAGGACGACAACCACCGTCTGCCCGGCCTGACAGCGGGCGCGCAGCAGTTCCATGACACGCAGTTGGTGCATCGGGTCGAGCGCGGCGACCGGCTCGTCGGCGAGCAGCACAGCGGCCTCGACGGCGAGCACGCGCGCCAGACGGGCACGGGCGCGCTCGCCGCCGGACAGCTCATCGGCCCGGCGCTCGCGCAGCGATTCGATGTCGGTGGCCTGCAGCGCCTGCTCGATGGCGCGCTGATCGGCCTCGGCATCAGCGCCCGGGCCACCTTGCAGCCCCTCGCGCCACCAGCTGCCGCGGTACGGATGGCGCCCGAGCGCGACCAGGTCGTGTACGCTAATCGGCCACTGGAGGCGGTCGTCCTGGCTTAGGTAGGCAAGCTGTTGGGCCCGCGCGCGCGCCGACATTCGCGCCAGCGGCTGACCATCAAGGCAAACGCGTCCGCTGTACGGAAGCAGTTGCATCATCGCCTTGACCAGCGTGCTCTTGCCAGCCCCGTTCGGGCCGATCAGCCCGAACAACTCGCCGCGCTCGATCTCGAGCGCGATGTCCTTGAGTAGCAGCCGGCCGCCGAGGCGAACCGACAAGGTCTCGATCCGCAATAGACTCACAGCATATCCCTCCGTGAGCGCAGCACCAGCGCCAGGAAGAAGGGCGCGCCGACCAGCGCCGTCACCACGCCAAGCTGCAGCTCTTTCGGGGTACCGATGAGACGCAGGCTGATATCGGCGGCGAGCACCAGGATCGCCCCGCCCAGCGCGCTCGGCAGCAGCAGCCGGCCCGAACGGTAGTGGACGAAGCGGCGCAGCATGTGCGGCACCACCAGCCCGACGAAGCCGATGGCGCCGGTCACCGCGACACAGGCACCGACGCTCAGCGCCGTGCCGAGGATGATCAAGACCCGCAGACGCGGCAGATTCACGCCCAGACTGCTGGCCTCGGCCTCACCCAGGGCGAGCACCTCCAGCGCCGGCGCGGCGGCGAGCAGCAGCAGCACACCGAGCAACACGAACGGCAGCACCAGTCGCACATCGGCAAAGCTGCGATCGCTGATCGAGCCGAGCAGCCAGAGCACGATGTCCTGCACGTCAGCTGGATTCGGCGCCAGGTTCAAGGCCAACGAGGTCAGCGCCGAGGTCAGCGCCGAGACCGCGACACCGGCGAGGATCAGGGTCAGATTCGAGGCGCCCGCGCGGGCCAGCGCATAGAGGAACAGGGTGGCGAGCAAGGCACACAGCATCGCCGCCGCCGGCAGTGTCCAGGCGTTGAGCGCGCTGAGGCCGAAGTAGAGGGTCAGGACCGCGCCCAAACCGGCGCTCGAGGAGATCCCGAGCAGACCAGGCTCGGCCAACGGATTGCGCAACAGACCCTGCAGCGCGGCGCCGGACATCCCCAGCGCCAGGCCGACCAGCCAGGCGAGCAAGACCCGTGGCAGCCGAATCTGCCGCACGATCAGCTGATGCTGCTCAGGGCCGGTACCGAAGAGACCGGCGACGACCTCGTTCAGCGACAGCGGCGCGGCGCCAAAGCGCAATGACAGCAGGCTGAGGCCGAGCAGCAGGAGCATCAGGGTTAGGTTCACCGGGGGGGGTGACCCAGCACACCCAGCGCGAAGCCGGGTTGGATTACCGTTAGCTTGCATGGACGAATCGGCGCCTTGCCTGTGCTGTCGCGCGTGTGGACTGCTTATTCACTGGTATGCGGCTCGGAGGCCAAATCGGTTGTCGAGTCGACGGCTGGCTCGGATGTTGGCCCGGATCTCGGCTTGGATGCATCGAGCCGAGCGGCAATCCACTCCGCCGCGTCGATCAGCTCGAGCCCGCCGCAGCCCCAGGCGCTGCTGCTCGGCAGGCGGATGCTCGGCACTTGCTCCAGCAGTGCCACAAGCAAAGGATGGCGACCATAGCGCGCTTTGGACGGCGGCTGTGCCTGATCGAAGTAGCCCAGCAGGAATAGATCGGGCGGCTCGGCGATGAGTCGCTCCAACGGCATGTTGCCCCAGCCACGGATACCCTGCTCCGCAGCCAGATTGCGCAGGCCGAGCAGTTTGAGCATGGCGTCGACATAGGTCTCGCTGCCGGCGGTGCCGCCATTGGGACGCAGATAGAGCGCGCGCGTCGGTCGCTCCACAGCGCCCGCGCGCGCGGATAAGGCGGCGATCCGCGCCCGCGCCTGCACAACGGCCTGCTCGCCGGCGGCCTTGCGATCGATCTCGCGCGCGATCGCCAAGGTCATCGACAAGGCATCCTTCAACTCGCGCGGATAGGGCAGGGGCACCACCCGAATCCCTTGCTCCGCCAACAGCTCGGTATGCGGGCGGCCGGACCAGCCGAGATAGGTCAGGGCGATCTCGGGCTGATAATACAAAAGCTCCTCGACCGCCCCGCGGTTGCCTGGGTAACGCACCGCGCGCTCGGCGACCGGCGACTGCGTCGGCGAGTGTGCCTGGCGCGAGACCGACAGGATCTGATCCGGATCACCGAGTCGCAGCAACAGGAGGTCGGCGCAGAGGTTGGTGCTGACCACCGAGGGCAGCGGCAGGGAAACCGCGCGCTCGTTGATGCGCTCAGCGGACGAGGCGGCTTGAGCGATTTGGGCGTGGGCTGCCTGCTGGGCTTGGGCGGCGTGGGCGTGGGCGTGGGCTGCTTGGGCTGAGGCCAACGTCATTTCAGGGCAAGGCGCCAGCAGACTTGCAAGGATCAGCAGCATCAACAGTCCGCGTGCGCCACGACGATGACGATATCGATGGGGAAGAGATAATGAGGATAATGGGGATGGCATCGCGACAGGATTGCATGAATCTCGCCACCATGACCATGTGCATGGCGGCGGTGGACAGACGTCCCTCTGTCAGAGGCGCGGGTCGGCCAACGCCACCGCTTGCGTCTTGACCGCCCCTTCGGCCCTGTCTACGCTCACACTCTCGGCAGCCTTGATGCAGCCCTGATGTGGCATCACGGCAACGCATCCACAAGACGGCAGGCGGCAACAGGAAAGGCTCATGGAACCACGCACAGACGAGACTCTCGGACAGTCTGTACCCACGGCGGAAGCACTGGGTCTCAGTTTTCGTGAGGAGAAATCGGGCGACCTCTGGGCTCACTATGAGCCCCCGGATGAGCCTCCGGAAGCGACGCCGCCACTTGACCCGGATCACTTCCCGCGCATGATGGAGGCAGCGGGCTTCAAGGCTAGTGATTACCCCGTCGAGCCCGCAGCACTGTCGACATTGCTCGAGACCATGCGCAAGGGCGAGGCCTGTGATCTGCGTCTCGGTGGGCCCGTCGATGCCCGCGTCGAGGCCTTTGTCAGCGCGACTCAGATGCTGGGCGGCGTGGTTGTTCATCCGCCCCAGGGCAAGGGTCGGGATCTGACGCGCGAGGCACTCGATCAGGCCCTCAAGGGCGCCAAGATCGTTCGCGGCTTCCTCGCCGATAGTCTCGAGGCATTGACCAGCGATGCGCACCGGCAACAACTGCGCGAGACGCAGCTTCCGCTCGGCATGATCGTCGCTTATGGCGAGCCGGCCCGGGATGGCACCGATGCCTGGCTCGAGCCACTGATTGAGACGATCGTCGATCGTCGGCCTCAGGTCGATGCATCCGGCAATGTCAATTTTCTCGAGCTTGGCGATTTTCCGCATGTCGAGGCCGGCCAGGCGCTGGTGAGGCGCCATCCCGCGACCGAAGGCAAGGCCGGCTGGACGGTGACCGGTCGCATCATCAAGGGGCGCAACGGCAAGAACATCGTTCTCAAACCCAAGAATGACAGCGTCAAGCTCGCGCCGGGGGATGAGGATCTCTTGGTTGCCGACACCAACGGCATGCCGGTGGTCTACAGCAAGGGCGCCTATGTCGAAAAGGTCCTGCGCTTCGAGCGGGTTGGGCTGGAAACCGGGCACATTCGCTTTGATGGCAGCGTCCAGGTCAAGGGCAATGTCGAGCCGGGAATGAAGATCGAGGCGATGGGTGATGTCAAAGTCGGGGGCTTAGTTGAGGCCGCGCATATCTTGGCGGGCGGCGCCATCGAGGTCGGCGGCGGTGTGATCGGCCGTCGACAATTCAACGACGACGACCATGCCGGCACTCACAGCGCCGGTGCTCACAAACCAGGCGCGCGCGCTCCCGCTGCTCGCCGACCCGGTGCCGGCAAAGAAGACAAAGGCGAAGAGCTGATCAATGATGCGTACCTGAAGGCAGGCACCCAAATCAAAGCCCGTTTCGTGCAGGAGGCCAGGCTCGAATCAGGCCAGGAGATCTTTGTTCAGAAGCAAGTTTTTCACTCACACCTCAGCGCCGGAACCCGCATCCTGCTGCCGGGGCGAGGGGCCATCGTGGGCGGCGTTGCCCGCGCCAAGGAACTCATCGATATCGGCGTTGCCGGCGCCATCGCCAATGTTGCGACCACCTTGAGCGCAGGCGAGACCGGTGACATCAAAAAGCGCATCGTCGCCATCAACGACGAACTCAAGCAGATCGTCAATCAGCGCCAGCAACTGATGGCGATCATCGAGAAATTCGTCAAAGAGCATAAACCGATCGCCAACGAGAAAAAACAGAAACTCCTTGAGGCGCGCGAGAGTCTCCAGAAGAAGGAACGTGCCCTCTACGAGGAGCTTGCGGAACTGAAAACCGTCTTCCACCAGTGCCAGTCGGCGCGTATCCAGGTTCGCTTTACCTGCTACCCAGGCACCCTGGTCAAGCTGGGTGGCCACGAGTTTTCTCCCCGCAAGGACTTAGGCAATGTCACCTTTGTGCTGCATGAGGGCGAAATACTGATGCGTTGAGTGCTGCGGGCCGCAAGCAATGCGCGTGGCGGCTCGATGCGCTGCGGGCGAGATTCAGGTGGCTGTCGCCGATCCAGGCGGGTTGGCCGGCTGGGGCCGAGCGATCAACTCTGCGTCGCGCTCTGGGCGGGCCGGTAGAACAGATGGCGACCGATCTGGGCGGTGCGCTGGAAAGAGCGCGACCAACGGGGGGCGACATAATCGGCATGGTAGTAGAGGGCGCCGTTGGTCGGATCGGGCGCCTGGTCGGCGAGAACGCGGCGCCCCAGTTCCAAGGAGCGGCGCCAGGCCTGCCGTTCGGTGGGCTGATCGGACTTGCCGTCGCACCACCAGGAGAACTGGCAACTGTTGCGCTTTTGACCGCCTTGCTTGACCACGCCACACACTGACGGCGGAAAGGCTTTGGATGCGACCCGGTTCAAGGTCACCTGGGCGACGGCGATCTGACCCGAGAGGGGCTCGGAGCGCGCCTCGTGGTAGATGTTCAGCGCCAAGCAATACAACTCCTCATCGACAGCGGACGCCACATCGCCGCCGGCGGCAACCGGACGCTTTGAGGCGATGGTGGACGCGATGGGGATCTCGTTCGCGGTCGCCTCGACGGCGTCGCTTGGCGTAACCGGCGCGATCGGCTCGAGCTGTAGCTCGGTCGGGGCGAGCCGGAACGACTCGCGTGACTCCATGACCGGTGACAACAGCACCGAGGGGAAGAAGGTGGCGGCAAACGCCGTAACGGAAACGGTACGCATAAGCTTCTGCTTGTTCTGATCTGCGGCAAGTAAGATTAGCGACCTATGATATTCGAAAGACTGCAATAAGGGAAATCCCTAACGTTTCGACCGCACAGATTCAGGGGAGTTCAGCGGAAAACGCACAGCGAGGCTCGCCACCGTGAAAAGGTTTAGGGTATGCTAATGCAGCATTAACCAAGCTGTACTCGTCTTACCAGCGCTGGCCACCGGCCGGATGTCAAAGCCAGGAGAGATTCCTTGTGAGCCCAGTTAAATCAAAGTGGCGCGGCGGTTCTTCCGTCTCCCTGACGGTCTTGTTCATGTTGGCGGTGATCATCGCTGCCGGCGTCTTCCTACGCGGTCAAGCCTTCCTGAGCACCGAGGTGATCGAGCCGCTGCAAGCCGAGGCCGCCGAGTCCTACGCACTCGCGCAAACCCTCAAAAGCCAAGGGCCTTATCAGGTCTTGGCGGCTCCTTTCGAGGCGAATGGCGAGGACGCCGCTGCTGGCGAAGTCTTCGGCAGCCTTGGCTACCCGCTCTTTCTCTCGCTGTTCGCGACGCCCGAGGCCACCGCGAGCAGTCTGAATGCGGCTGTGATCACCCAAATGGTGTTGGGAACCTTGGCGATCCTGCTGGTGTTCATGCTCACGACGCGTCTGATGGACCCGCACTGGGGCCTGATCACCGCGTTCTTGACCGCCGTCAGCCCATTTCTCGTGAATGTCAGTCTGTATCTGGTCGGCGCAACGCTGCTTCTGGTGACCCTGCTGCTGTATCTGATCAGCACGACCAGGCTCGGTGAGCGCGGCGCCCTGATACGCGCCTTCATCGCCGCCGCCTTACTTGGCGTGGTGGCCCTGGTCGATCCGACCTACCAGTTCCTGGTCCTGCCCTGGCTGCTCGTGCTTTTCCTCACCGTCCGCAAGGGCGCGTCGAAGATCCTGATTCCAGTCGCCGCCGTGCTTGGCTTCGCGCTGGTCTTTGGACCCTGGATGGCGCGCAATCAGAACGTCATCGATGCGCCGATCGCTGCGGCGCCGATCGCAGCCAGCATCCAGCAGGGGTTGCCCTCGGCTGATGCCGGCGAGACAGCGACCGAGCAGGACGCCGACACGCCAAGTCTGATGGCTGCGCTAGGCCGTCTCGGTGGCGCGTTGATCAAGGATCCACGCTGGTACTTTGTCGAGAAGCCGCAGACACTCTGGTCCTTTGGGGAGCCAGCCAGCGCCGAGCAAAGCCTTGTCTATCCGGTCTCGGAGACGCCCTATGCCGAGAATTCGCTCTTCCTGACGAGCGAGGAGTTCATGCAGCTCCTGCATGGGCCGCTATTGCTGATTGGTTCCATCGGCGTGATCCTCGTCTGGCTGCCCTTCGCCGGACGCCGCTTGACGCCCAGCCAGCGTATCGGTTTGCGCAGCATCAGCCTGGTGTTGATCTATGCGACCCTCGCCCATCTGTTCGGGGTGGCTCAGTCGCATTATGCGGCGCCACTGCTGCCGCTACTCTTCGTGATGGCGCTAACGCCGCTCTATATCCTCATCTCGCCGCGCCTCGAGGCGGCCCCGCCGAAGAAAACCAAAACCGCGCCCGAGTCCGAGACGGAGTCGGAACAAGACGCCGAGGCTGAAGCCGCCTAAATGTAACTGCGGCCCGCAGCCTCCTCCTCACCCTTCCCAGGCGCCTCGCTTGAGGCGCCCATCCTCACAGGACCGGCCCCAGCATCGCGACGGTGTTATTGATCAACCGGCGGTGGCGGGGCCAGTTGGCAACGTCTTCGGGATCGACGAGCAGGGCGCTGTCGAGGTAGCGTTGCTGGCGTGCGCGGATCTGCTGGGTCAGGTCCGGGTCGTAGAGCAGGATGTTGTTCTCGTAGTTAAGGTCGAAGCTGCGCCGATCCATGTTGGCGGAGCCGATGAGGCTCATCTCGCCGTCGAGGGTGAGAGATTTGGCGTGCAGCAGGCCGCCGACATATTCGTGGATGCGCACGCCGGCGGCGAGCAGATCGGCGTAGTAGCTGCGACTGGCAGCGGCGACGATGCGGCTGTCGTTGCGTTGCGGGAAGACGATGAGGGTCTCGACACCGCGGCGGGCGCTGGCGCAGAGCGCGGCTTGCATGGATTCGTCCGGCACGTAATAGGGCGTGGTGATCACCAGGCTGCGGCGGGCGCTGTAGATCAGGGTTTCGAACAGCTCGGGCATGGCCGAGTAGCGAACCGTGGGGCCAGTGCCGACGACCTGCGCGCTAATGCCAGGCTCGGCGGCGGGGATCGGGCGGCACAGGAGGATGTCGATGTCGTCGTCGACATGGGCCATCCAGTCGCCGGCGAACAGGTGCTGATTCTGGCGTGCGATCGGACCCTCGAAGCGGATCATGAGATCCACCCAGGGCGCGTACTTGGCCTTGACGCGAAACTCGGGGTCGGCGCAGTTCTGGCTGCCGCAGTAGGTGATCCAGTCGTCGATGACGACGATCTTGCGGTGATTGCGCAGATCGATGCGCCCGCCGAGCACGCGCAGAAGCGGGTTGCCGATGGGCAGGGCGCGCGCCAGCCGAACGCCAGCGGCTTGCATGGCCTGCCAATGCTCGGAGTGGATCATGGCACGCGAGCCGAGATCGTCGGCCATGGCGCGGCAGGTAACGCCGCGCTGGGCGGCACGCATCAGCGCCTGGGCGACCTTAACCCCATTGGTGTCGGTCAGCCAGATGTAGAACAGCAGGTGGACATGCTCTTGAGCTGCGTCGATGTCGGCGACCAGCGCCTTGACGACGGCGTTGGAATCCGCTGGCAGAGACGCGCGGTTACCGCCGATCGGATCGAACCCGCTGATGGAACGGCCGACCTGAAACAGGTGCCGGTACTGCTGCGGGATCACCGGCGCCAGGCTGGGCACATCGGCACCGGGTGCGGCATGCACCTTTGGCATCCGCGCGAGCACCGCACGCATCCGCTCGGCGCGCTTGCGGCCGATGTTGGTCTCACCAAACAGCAGGTAGGCGATGATGCCGCCGAGAGGCAGGGCGACGACGACGACCAACCAGGTCAGCCTCGCGGTCGGGTTGCGGTGCGGTTTGAGCAGCACGCGGATGATCAGCAGCACCTGAATGCTGAGATGCAGCGTCACGCCGAGCGCGGTGAAGAGGACGGAGTCGCTGATGTCGTTCATCCGAGTGCGTTTCCTGGTTGCGTGCCGCTGGGGTTCCATCTCTCGCGTAGGACGCCAGGGCTCATGGCAGTGACTGGGCAAGGGCTTCGACCCGTTGCAGTCGTGCATCGAGCAGGCGGCGATGGTGATGGGTCTCCAGACGCTGATCCTCGTGCGCGGCCCAGGTCTGCTTGCCAACATAATGCGCTCGGGCCGCTTCAAGGTCGTTCCGTGCCTTGGCGATCGTTTTCGAGCCCGCGTTGAGGCCCGTGTTGACGCCCACTTCAACGCTTGGGCCCCTGCCTGTTGAGGGAGCTGTTGTTTCCTCGCTCGGATCGCTTGCTTTGGGGTGGGCGTTGGCACTGGTGCTCGCTGCCGGATTGGCTGCGCCTTCGGATGCGGCAATCGCCGTTGACCAATCCAGGTCGAGCACCGGCACCCCGAGTGCCTGCCGCGCGCGCGCCAGATGCAGGTCACCACGCATCAGCGGATCATCGCCAAGACCGGGATAGTCGAGCCAGGTCTCGACGCTGAGCCAATCGCCCTCGCGCAGCAGCACCTGCATCGCATCGCGCGCGAACTCGGCCTGATGGCCATCGATCTCCTCGAGCCAGCGCAGCAGACGGCGGGCCGTGGCCGCCGCGCCACCACGGGCGCCGGCTGGCTCGGCGATACCGGCGCGATAGCAGAGCAGGCGCGCCTGCTCGGCGCGCAGCCGATCGCCTTCGACCAGCTTGGGCGTGGCATGGATCTGCGCGCACCAATCGCTCAGCGCCTTGGCGTCACCGAGCATGAAGCTCGCCTCGGCGAGCTTGATCTGATAGGAGGCGAGGGTGAAGCGCGGCGAGCCGGTATCGCCGTGCTGATGCTCGTAGGCTGCGCGATAGTGCTGCCGAGCCGCTGGCCAATCGCCACGGCGGGCCGCGAGATCGCCCTCGCTGAGGTCGAGCATGTGGCGCGAGCGCTGCTGGTCATGGCGCGTCAGGTGGGCATGTCCTTGCGCGATCAGCGCCTTGGCCTCGCTCAGTGGACACTCGAGGATGGCGATGTTCAGCAGCGTCGAGAGGGCATTGAAGACATCGCCGGGATCGGCCGGCGGCTCGGCCGCCGCCGCGCGGCTGAGTGCTGCGACCGCCGGTTCGGTCTCCTTGCGCTGCCAGTGGCTCTCGCCTAGCCACACCAGCATCAAGGTCTGGGCCGCCACATCATGGCTGACCTCGGCGAGATGCAGGCCCTCGGTTGCCAGGCGGATGCAGTCGGTATAGTGGCGGGCGCGATAGGCGTTGCTGAAGCGCCGTCTGATTTGAAGCAGCGTAGTCTCACTCATCGTAGCTCTTAGCGGTCTGGGTTTCAGCAATGCTATACCGCTCACGCCGGCGTTGTCGTCTTGCGCAGTTCCGCCACGGGCGCATCTGTGAGACCCTTTTAGGATTTTTCCCTGTTATTGTCAGGAGATTGGATGCCTGTTCCTGCGGTGGCATTTGCCACGGCGCTCGCTTGGCGATTGCTGGTCTTTGCCTTGCTGTGGTGGCTGCTGACCACCGGCCAGCAGGCCGCGCTGCTGTTCGGCGCGCCCTTCGTCATCATCGCCGCGCTGCTCAGTACCCTGGCGCGCTTTCGCGCGCGTACAGGCGATGGGCCATTGCAGCCTATCGCGCCGTTGGCCCTGCTGCGCCTGATCGGCTTCTTTCTCTGGCATTCGTTGCTGGGCGGGGTCGATGTGGCGCTGCGTGCCTTCCGCTGGCGATTGCCGCTGACACCCGATCTAATCGACTATCCGCTGCGTCTGCCACCGGGCCCGGCGACGGTCCTGATGTCCGGCCTGGTGAGCCTGATGCCAGGCACGCTGGCGGTGATCTGCGCCGGCCGCTTGCGGGTGCATGTGCTCGACCGGCGCGGCCATTGGCATCAGGATCTCGAGCGGTTGGAACAGCGCATTGGCGCGCTCTACCGCATTCCCGGTTTTTGATGGATGTCTGATGGACGGACGCACTCGATGCATACCCTCTACTTCGCGCTGATCCTGTTCCTGCTGCTGACGCTGGTGGCCGGGCTGTGGCGCATCCGTCGCGGGCCGACCGCAGCGGATCGTATGCTGGCGGCACAGCTGTTCGGCACCACCGCGACCGCCATCCTGCTGTTGCTGGCCGAGGTCTCTGCGGTACCGGCGTTGCGTGATGTGGCGCTGGTGCTGGCGCTGCTGGCGGCGATCACGGTGACGGCCTTCACGCGTCGGGCGGGCATCGCGGTGCCTGCGCCTGTGCCTAAGCATGCCGTGGCTATGGATGAGGCGGTGACCAAGGAGGAGGCGATTTCAGCCGAGGCGCGCGCCATCAAGATTGCTGCCAGCGAAGGGCCCGCCGGCGGCGGCGAGCCAGCGGGAAGCTCAGCAGGAGGCTCAGCGGGAGACCCAGCAGGAGACGGGCATGCTCGTTAGTCTGTCGGCGTTCTTCCTGGTCGCTGGCGCCGTCTTCTTCCTGGCCGGAACCCTGGGACTGTTGCGCTTCCCGGATGTCTACACGCGCCTGCATGCGTTGACCAAGGCCGACAATCTGGGGCTGGGGCTAATGGTACTGGGGCTGATGCTGCAGGCCGAATCCCTGGCTGCAGCCGGCAAGCTGCTGTTCATCTGGCTGCTGTTGCTGGCCGCCTCGGCGACAGCCGGCCAACTGGTCGCGAGCTGGGCGCAAGGCAAGGGGATCGCGCCGTGGCGGGGTTGAACCTGCTGCCGCTGGCGATTGATCTGGTGCTGGCGCTCACGCTGCTGTGGCTGGCCTGGCGCGCGCTCAGCAGCCCGGACCTGTTTCGCGCCGTGGTGCTGTTCATCGCCCTTGGGCTGGTGTTGGGGCTGATCTGGGTGCGGCTGGATGCGGTCGATATCGCGCTCGCCGAGATCGCGCTCGGTGCTGGTGTCACCGGTGCATTGCTGCTTGCGGCGCTGGCCAAGCTGCAGTCAGCCGAGGCTGAAACGGCGGATGCCTCGGCCGAGCAAGAGGGCGATTGGCAAGGGGGCTCGCGGGCGCTTGCCGAGCCCGAGGTCAAGCCCCATCCCGAGCGTGAGCTGGAGCCGGAGTCCAAGCCGCAGCCCCAGTCAGCGTCCAAGCCGGAGCTTACCGCCAACGCCGCGATGGATGAGGCAGGCAGCGCGGCGCCAATTGCACTGCGGATCGTGCTCGCTCTGCTGCTGCTCGCGCCCTTGGTGGGACTCGGCTTGGTGGTCTGGGAGCTGTGGCTGCCGGCGCCGGGGCTCGCTGACCTGGTCGACGCGCGGCTCGAGGAGTCTGGCGTCGCCTATCCGGTCACCGCCGTGCTGCTCAACTTTCGTGGCTACGACACCCTGCTCGAGCTGGCGGTGCTGTTGCTGGCGCTGATCGGGGTCTGGTCGTTGTCGACCGCGCCGCATCTGGGCGACGAGGAGCCGGAAACGGAGCCGGCGCTGGCGGCGCTCAGTCGGCTGCTGGCACCGTTGATGATCCTGGTCGCGGCCTATCTGGTCTGGGTCGGCGCGCACGCGCCCGGTGGGGCGTTTCAGGCCGGCTCGGTGCTGGGGGCCGCTGGCGTGCTGCTGCGTCTGAGCGGTTGGCGGGTGCTGCCGCGCGCGACCGGCTGGCCGTTGCGGCTGGTACTGGTGCTCGGTGTGGCGGTGTTCGCGTGCATTGGTCTGGCCGTCATGGCCTTCGGCCAGCCGCTACTCGGTTATCCACCGGGCTGGGCGAAGCCTGCGATCCTGACCATCGAACTGGCCGCGACGCTGTCGATCGGCGCCATCCTGGCGGCGTTGTTCATCGGTGGGCGACCATGACCTCGGTGTTGGTGTTTGCGTTGGCCGGGGTCGGGCTGATCGTGCTCGGGCTCTATGCGCTGCTGGTGCAGCGGCATCTACTGCGCAAGGTGCTGGCCTTTAACGTCATCAGTAGCGGCATCTTCTTGCTCTTGGCCGGGCTGGCGCGACGGGCGCCCGGCGCCGAGCCGGACCCGGTGCCGCAGGCGATGGTGCTGACCGGGATCGTGGTGGCGGTGGCGGCGACCGCACTGGCGCTGGCGATGATCCAGGCGCTGCGCTCGGCGACGGGCCGCACCCGGCTCGGCGACGACGGCGACGGCGACGAGGACTAGCGCGATGCCGATGCTTTGGCGAGCGTGAGCACGAGCATGATGCCGATGCCGATGCCGATGCCGATGCCGATGCTCAGGCGAGGACGAGCGTAATGCCCATGCCGTTGAGTGACGCCGATTGGGCCACCGCACTGGTGTTTGTGCCGCTGTTAGCCGCCTTGGCCTGCTTTCTCGTGCCCCGCGCCGCCGGCTGGCTGGGGCTGCTGGCCGCAGCACTGATCCTGCTCGCAACCCTGGGCATGGTGCACGGCCTGCTCGGCAACGGGCCGTTACGGGTGGCGGTCGGCGCTTGGGGAGCGCCGCTTGGCATCGATCTCTCGGCGGATGGACTGAGCGCGATCCTGCTCTTGATGACGGCGCTGGTCGGGCTTGGCGTCAGCGTCTTCGCTTCGGCGTACTTCGTCGAGCATCCCACCCAGCGGCGTTGGTTCTGGTCGCTCTGGCTGCTGCTCTGGACGGCGCTGAACGGGCTCTATCTGTCGGCGGATCTGTTCAATCTGTATGTCATGCTCGAGGTGCTGGGGCTGTCGGCGGCGGCGCTGACCGCGCTCAGCGGCAGTGCAGCGGCGCTGAACGCGGCCATGCGCTATCTGTTTGTCAGTTTGCTCGGCTCGGCGGCCTATCTGCTCGGCGTGGCCTTGCTCTATCACGGCTATGGCACCGTCGATATCGCTCTGCTTGGCGAGCGCATCGAGGCCGGTGCGGTTGCCTCTGCCGCGCTGCTGGTGATGATGGCCGGCTTGTTGCTGAAGACGGCCTTGTGGCCGTTCCACTTTTGGCTGCCGCCGGCGCACGGCAGCGCTCCGGCGCCGGTGAGCGCCATACTCTCGGCGTTGGTGATCAAGGCTTCGTTCTATCTGCTGTTGCGCCTGTGGCTGGACCTGTTCAGCGGGCTTGGCGGGTTGCTGTCGGCGCTGCTGCCGGAGTTGCTGGGGCTACTCGGCGCCACAGCGGTGCTCTGGGGCTCGGCACAGGCGCTGCGCCAGCGGCGGCTGAAGCTGTTGATCGCCTATTCGACCGTGGCGCAGATCGGCTATCTGTTCCTGGCCTTTCCGCTGACCGGCGTTCAGGTTGGCGAGGGGGCTTGGCACGCAGTGCTGTATCTGGCGCTGGCGCACGGCTTGGCCAAGGCCGCGATGTTTCTCAGCGCTGGCGGCTTGCTCCACTTTGCTGGCCATGACCGCATCGCCGATCTCGATCGCGCGGTGCAGCGGTTGCCATTGACGCTGACGGCCTTTGTGCTCGCCGGGGTCAGCATCATCGGGCTGCCGCCGAGCGGTGGTTTCATCGGTAAGTGGCTGTTGCTCGAGGCTGCCTTTACCCAGGGTCGCTGGGAGCTGGCGATCGTGGTGCTGTTAGGCGGAGTGCTGGCCGCCGGCTATGTGTTCAAGGTGGTCGGTTACGCCTTCACCCCGACCGAGATCGCTCAGGAAGGCGAGACGGTGCCGCTGGCGATGCAATGGAGCGCCTTGCTGCTGGCGTTCGGCGCCATCCTGCTCGGCTTCGCCGCGCCCTGGCTCTGGCCGCTGCTCGAAATCGGCGCGCCATTTGGCCTCTCCGTTGCAGAGATCAGTACGGGGGCTGTCGCGGAGATTGGAGCGATACCAGCCGCCGTCGCGGAGGGATTGAGCGTGGTGGAAGCAGGAGCAGGAATAGGCACAGGAGCAGGGGCCGGGGCAGCGCCATGACGCCAACGCTTGACGCAACCCTGCCACCGAATGCCTGGCTGCCGCTGCTGGCGTTGGCCAGCTCGCTGCTGCCCGGTCTGCTGATCTTCTTCCTCGCCGAGCGGCGCTATTGGACCCGCACGCTGCTGAACCTGACCGGCGCCTTGGTCAAGCTGGCGCTGGTCGGCGCGATGCTCTGGGGCGTGTTCCATCAACAGCAGTACGCGGCCAGCCTGCCGCTGCTGCCGGGGCTGGACTTGGTACTGCGGGTGCGACCGCTGTCGCTGTTGTTTCTGGTGCTCTCGGCCGGGCTCTGGCTGCTGACCACCCTGTATGCCATCGGCTACCTGGAAAACTCGCCCAATCGCAGCCGCTTCTTCGGCTTTTTCAGCCTCTGCGTCACCGCCACCGTTGGTGTGGCGATGGCGGGGAATCTGCTCACCTTTCTGCTCTTCTTCGAGCTGCTGACGCTGACCACCTATCCGCTGGTGGTGCATCGCGGCACCGAGGAGGCGCGCCGCGCTGGGCAGGTCTATCTGGCCCATACCGTGATCGCCGGGGCGCTGTTGCTAGCGGGCACCGTCTGGCTGTATACGCTCACCGGCACCCTGACCTTCGCGACCCGGGGGTTCGTCGCCGATGTCGTCGACAGCCATCGTTGGTCGCTGGTGGCGATCTTCGTGCTGCTGATCATCGGCGTTGGCGTCAAGGCGGCGTTGGTGCCCTTGCAGAGTTGGCTGCCACGAGCGATGGTGGCGCCGGCGCCGGTGAGCGCGCTGCTGCATGCGGTGGCGGTGGTGAAGGCGGGTGCCTTTGGCATCGTGCTCATCGTCTACGATGTGTTCGGCGTCGAGGTCGCGGCCGAACTGGGCGTCACCGGGCCGCTGGCGCTGGTGGCGGCGTTCACCATCCTCTACGGCTCGGCGCGTGCGCTGTTTCAGGACAACCTCAAGCGGCGGCTGGCCTTCTCCACGGTGAGCCAGGTCTCCTACATCGTGCTCGGGGTCGCCATCGTTGGCCCCTTGGCGACGGTGGGCGGTCTGGTGCATCTGGTGCATCAGGGGGTGATGAAGATCACCCTGTTCTTCTGCGCCGGTAACCTCGCCGAGACCCTGGGTATCCATAAGGTCAGTGAAATGAATGGGGTCGGCCGGCGCATGCCCTGGACCATGCTTGCCTTCACCATCGGTGTGTTCGGCATGATCGGGCTGCCGCCGGTGGCCGGCTTTATCAGCAAGTGGTACCTCGGCCTCGGCGGGCTCGAGGCCGGTCTGCATTGGCCGCTGTTCGTGCTCGCCGCCAGCAGTCTGCTGAATGCGGCCTATTTCCTGCCGATCCTGCACCGGGCCTGGTTCTGCGAGCCGCCCGCAGCCTGGCCCGAGGAGCGTGATTTCGGCGGCAAGGAAACCGCGTGGCTGCTGCTGTTGCCGCCGCTGATCACGGCTGTGCTCTCGCTGCTGATCGGCCTGTTTGCGTCCATGCCCTTCACGCCCTTGGAATGGGCGCGGCTGATCGCCGAGCGTGAGTTCTATCGGCCATGAGCGCCGCCTCGCTGCTGGCGATCCTGGGTCAGTGGGCGCCGTTGCTGGTCGTGGTTACGCCCTTGCTACTGGCCGGCCTGCTGGCGTTTCCGCGATGGGTTGGGATGATCGGCGCGTTGGCACCCTGGGCGGGGCTGCCGGCACTGCTGGCCGGTCTGGGCGCGCCGGAGATGGAGCTGTTGCTGCCAGAACTGTTGCTTGGCAGCAGCCTGATGATCGACCCCATCGGGCGAGCGTTCCTGGTGCTGTTGGCGCTGTTGTGGCTGGCCGCCGGCTGGCAGGCGGGCGCGCGGCTGCGTCGCCGTGGCCCGGCGCTGCTGTTTTTGCTGGCGATGAGCGGCTGCTTCGCGCTGGCGGTGGCTGGCAACCTGATGGTCTTCCTGCTCGCCTCGACGGTCAGCGGCTATGCGCTCTATGGCCTTGCGGCCCGGCAGCCGGGCGCGCGGGCCTTGGTGGTGTTGCTGGTGCTCGGCGATCTGCTGCTGTTCGAGTTGCTGTTGCTGCTGATGAAGGGCGGCAGCGGGCTGAGTCTGGCCTCCGGGGCCGCGCCCAGTGCCGCGATCGGCGCGAGCGCGGTGTTGTTACTGCTGACGTTGCTCGGCTTTGGTGCCAAGGCGGCGCTCTTCGGTCTGCATGTCTGGCTGCCACGGATGCTCTCCGGCACGGCGGTCGAGCTGAGCCCGATGCTGATCGGTTTCGTCGTCGGTGCTGGTCTGCTGCCCTGGCTGCGGTTGCTGGCGCCGGGCACGACGCCGGGTACGGGCTTGGGCGCGGGCGCGATAATCCTGGCCTGGGTCGGGCTGGCTGGCATGGGGGGGGCCGTGATGCTAGGGATGCTGCAAGGCGGGCGGCGGGCCTTGCTCGGTTATGCGATCAGCACCCTCGGCGGGCTCTGGCTGGTGTTGCTGAGCGTTGCCGGTAGCGCGGCGGGCCCGCGCGGAGCGATCGATGAGAGCGTAGCGGCGATGGCGCTCGGTCAGGCTGGGCTCGCGTTGGCCGCGCTTCTGGCGCAGGGCGCTTCTCCGGCGGCGCGTCAGTCTTGGCTGGAGTGGTCGATCCCCGGCTTCGCGGTGTTCTTGCTCGCCGATGCGCTGCTGGCAATGCTCAGCGCGTTCGCGGTGGATGCGCGCATGCCGGTGGTGATGAGTGCGTATCTGTTGTTCGGGCTGCTCATCGGGCACATGCTCTGGAACGGCCAGCGGGGCGATGCGGTGGTGCCTGTGCGCAGGGCCGGGCGCAGGGCGGGGCTGCCACTCGTGCTCGTTCTAGGTGCCGCCGTTTGGGCCTTGCTGATGCCCGCTCCGCAGCCGTTGGCGGCGATTGCCGCATTGGTATTGCTGCTTGCGGCGGCGGGCGGTTTGCTATTGGCGCCACACTGGGCGCGGCTGCCGCGCGTGCCCCCAGGCGATCTGTGGTCCATCGTCGCGCGGCCGCTGTTCGCAGGGCTCCCTTTGAGCGGTGAGAGGCTGGAAAGCGGGGACCAAAGCACCGATACTGAGAGCATGAGTCGTTCGCGCACAGCACTGGAGAAATCGTCGAGCCGCACCGAGGTTGATGCCTTCTTGGCGCAGGTGGCGGCAGCGCCGAAGTGCACACCGGCGGGAGCGCGCGGGCGTCTAATCTTCGCGATGGATGCCACCGCCAGCCGCGAGCCGAGCTGGGACCGCGCTGCGGCTATCCAGGCGGCGATGTTCCAAGAGACGCGCGACCTCGGCGGACTCGATGTGCAGCTTGTCCATTACCGTGGTTTTCAAGAGCTGCATGCGTCGCCTTGGTGCCAGAACGCGGATCAGCTGTTGCCGCGCATGACGGCGGTACGCTGCGCGGCTGGCATCACCCAGATCGGCCGTGTGCTTGATCATGCCCTTGCCGAGACCGAGCGCCAACGCGTCAATGCGCTGGTGTTTGTCGGCGATTGCGTCGAGGAGCCGCTCGATGGTCTGGCCGAGCGTGCGGGCCAGCTCGGGTTGCTTGGGGTGCCCGCGTTCGTGTTCCAGGAAGGGCACGACCCCACCGCCGAGCGTGCACTGAAGGAGATTGCCCGCCTCAGCGGCGGCGCCTGGTGTCCGTTCGATGCCTCTAGCCCAGGCACACTGAAGGACCTTCTCAGTGCGGTCGCAGTCTATGCCGCTGGTGGCCGTAAGGCGCTGGCTGACTTTGGTCGCCGGCGCGGTGGTGATGTACTGCGGCTGACCCAGCAGCTGAGAGGCGAGTGAATTGATGATGGTGGAGTCCGGGAAATGGCGCGGCTGCTGATTCTGCTGATCCTCGTCGGTGGTCTGTTGTGGGTTCTCTACTGGTTCAGTCGCACGCCAGCGACGCAGGTCGCGCGCGTACTGCGCCGCGTCGCGCTCTGGGGGGGGCTTGGGCTGCTCGTGATCGCCACCCTCAGTGGGCGCCTGAACCCGATCTTTGCGGCGCTGGCTGCAGCGATTCCAGTCGGCTTTCGCATCCTTCATCTGCTGCACATGCTACCGATGTTGCAACGGGTGCTGCGCTCGCTCGGGCTCGGTGGCCTGACTGGGAGCATTCCCAGTGGGGGACTTGGTGGCGCAGCGGGCGCCGGCGGCAAGAGCGGACAGCGCTCCGCCATCCGCACCCGTTATCTGGCGATGAATCTCGATCACGAGAGCGGCGCGATGGATGGTGAGGTGCGCGAAGGCCCGTTCCAGGGCCGGCATCTCTCCGAGTTGGTCCTCGACCAGCTGCTGCGCATGCACGAACTCTACCAGGACAACGATGAGCAGTCGGTGGCGGTGCTGACGGCCTATCTGGAGCGCGAACATCCGGATTGGCGCGAGCAGGCTGCCGAGGGCGGCGCGGATGGGGATGCTCGCGATGGACGGGAGGCCTCCGGCTCGGGCGGGCAGGGCGCTGCTGGGGCGATGACCCGCGACGACGCCCTCGCCATCCTTGGTCTCGACACCGGGGCCGAGCCTGAGCAGATTCGCGCCGCGCATCGTCGCCTGATGCAAAAACTCCACCCGGATCGAGGCGGCTCTGACTACCTGGCGGCCCAGATCAATGCCGCCAAGACGCTGCTGCTTGGCGCCTGAGCATGCTCGACAATCCGCTCAACGCGCTGCTGGCTGCTCTCTCTGCTCCTCAGCGGCCTGATGGCGCACCGGAGTGCGCGGTTTCTGGTTAAGGGCTGGTGAGCTTGATCTCGATGCGCCGGTTGCGGCGATTGGCTGCGGGGTCATCGCCTTCGACCGCAGGGCGATGCTCGCCGAAGCCGGCCGCGATCATGCGCTCCGGCGGTAGGCCGCGGCTGGCGAGGAACTCGACCACCGACAGCGCGCGCGCGGTCGAGAGTTCCCAATTCGAGGCGTAGCGGTGTCCCTCGCGCAGCGGCTGCGGATCGGTGTGGCCGTCGATGCGCAGCACCCAGTCGATCTCGTCCGGGATCAGCTCGGCGACCTCGAGCAAGGTCTCGGCGAGTTGCTCGAGCTGCGTGCGACCGGCGGGATTCAGAGCCGCTTCGCCGGACGGAAACAGCAGCTCGGACTGGAACACGAAGCGATCCCCAGTGATGCGCACATCGGGATTCTCGCCCAGCGCCTCCTTGACGCGGCCGAAGAACTCGGAGCGATAGCGCTCGAGTTCGTTGACCTGTCGCGCCAGCACCAGATTGAGGCGCTTGCCGAGATCGGTGATCTCCTCGGCCTGCTCGGCCTTGTCGCGCTCAGCCGCCGCCAAGGCCCCGGCGACCTCCTGCAGTTGGGTGCGCAAGGCGGCGATCTGGAGATTGAGCAAGGCGACCTGATCGCGCTGCTCGGCGGTCAATGCCTGTTCTTGCGCGAGCGCGTCTTGCTGCGAGGCGACCAGCGCATCCAGCGCGAGCAGACGCAGTTGGTCCTTGTCGCGTGCTGCGGCCAGGCTGTCGCGCTCGTCGGTGACCTCGGCCAACTGTTCGGAAAACAGGGTCACTTGCGCGTTCAGCGCCTCGGCGCGCTCTTCACTGAGGCCCAGGGCCTCGCTGACCTCGGCGAGTCGGTTGCTGAGCAGATCGAGCGCGAATTCCTGATCCGAGACTACTTGACGCAGCAGGAACTGCGCCAGCGTGAAGATCAGCAGCACGAAGATCACCACCATCAACAGCGCCGAGAGCGCGTCGACGTAGCCCGGCCAAACGTTGACGGTGCGGGAGCTGCGGCGGATTCCGGTGAACACTGGGGTTTAGCACCTGCGGGTGGCTTCGACTTCTTTTGGAGCGTCGGGTGCTGACGCGCGTGAATCCGTCTGGGCGGCGAGCAGGGCCTCGAGCACGTGCCGTTGAGCGCGAAGTTCGTCGAGCAAGGCGGCTGTGTCAGCGTTGGTCCCCGCACTCGCGACGGCTCCTGCTTCAACCGCGAGTGGCCCCTGACGCGCTGCCGCTCCGCCCATCTCGGGCTCGTCGATCAGCTGCGTGAGGCCGGAGAGCCATTCCTCTAGGTCGTTGAAGAAGCGATTCTGCGCGTGCCCGGCTTGCAGGTCCAGGAAGCCCAGGATCAACGAGCCTCCAAGACCAAACAGCGACGAGCTGAAGGCGGTGCCCATGCCGGCGAGCGGTGCCTCGAGGCCCTCTTTGAGCGTCGCGAAGACCTCATCGACGGCGCCGCCGGAGACATCCAGCCCGGCGATCACGCGCCCGACCGAGCCGACCGTGTCCAGCAGGCCCCAGAAGGTGCCGAGCAGGCCGAGGAAGATCAGCAGCCCGATCACATAGCGCGAGATTTCGCGCGACTCGTCGAGCCGGGCGCGGATGCCATCGAGCACGGTGCGCAGCGACAGCGCCGAGAGCCGAAAGCGATCCTTGCGCCTCCCGTGCAGATGTCGGGCCAGCGGCTTCATCAGCTGCGGATGTTCCTCCAGCAGCTCGATGTTGCCGGTACGGAAATGCCTGATCCAGGCGATCTCGGGATGCAGTACCAGGACATGACGCAGATTGATGATCAGCCCGATCGCCAGTACGCCGAGGATCAGGCTGTTGAAGCCCCAGTTGGCGAGGAAGGCCTCCTGGAGCGGTGCGAACAGCAGAGCGACCAAGAGGCCGACCAGGGCCAGATAGACCAGCATCCAGAACAGGGAATGATTGGGGTTGCTCATGGGGTGGCTGTTATTCGCGCTCGGCGTTGGACTCGACGTTGGGCTCGCCCTTGGACTCAAGGTCGGACTCGGCAATGCGATCGCGCCAGCGTTGCGCGGCGGCGAGGATGCTGTCCGGCTCCAGGGTGAGCGGTTCGCCGTCGCGAATCACTTGCTGGCCGGCGATCCAGACCTGCTGGACCTGGTTGCTGCTGGCCGCGTACACCATCTGCGAGCAGGCATGGTAGAGCGGTTGCGTATGCGGGTTGCCGAGATCCACCGCGACCACATCGGCCGCCTTGCCGACTTCGAGCGAGCCGGTCTCGTCATCGATGCCGAGCGCCTTGGCGCCGTTCAGGGTGGCCATGCGCAAGGCCGTTTCGGCGGGCACGGCGGCGGCGGAACCGGCGACGCCTTTCGCCAACAGGGCTGCGGTGCGCATCTCCGCGAGCAGGTTCAGATCGTTATTGCTGGCCGCGCCATCGGTGCCGAGCGCGACGTTGACGCCGGCGGCGAGCAGGTCGGCGACGCGACAGAAGCCGCTGGCGAGCTTCAGATTCGATTCCGGGCAATGCACCACATGGGCGCCGGTCTTGGCCACGCGTGCAATCTCCTCATCCTCTAGCTGGGTCATGTGCACCGCGATCAACCGAGGCCCGAGCAGCCCGAGCCGGTCCAGGCGCGCCAGCGGCCGCTCGCCCTGGGCGCGCAGTGATTGCACCACTTCGTCGCGCGTCTCGTGCACATGGGTGTGCACCTGGACCTCCAGCTCATCGCTCAGCGTGCGGATACGCGCCAGCGGTTCCTCGGAGACCGCATAGGTGGAATGCGGCGCAAACCCGGTGCGCGCGAGCGGATGATGGCGATAGTGCTCATGCAATTCCAAGCCCCGGCGCAGATACTCATCGGCGTCTTGCGCATAGCGCGTCGGCAGGTCGACCACGATCATCCCGGCCAGTACGCGCATGCCCGCCTCGGCGCTGATGCGCGCGGTGACCTCGGGGTAGAAATACATGTCGTTGAAGCAGGTGATGCCGCCGCGCAGCATCTCCAGCACCGCCAGGCGCGTGCCATCGGCGACGAACTCGGTATCCACCCAGCGCCCCTCGGCCGGCCAGATGTGCTCGTGCAGCCAGGTCATCAGCGGCAGATCGTCCGCCAGGCCGCGCAGCAGGGTCATCGCCGCATGGGTGTGGGCATTGATCAAGCCCGGGATCAGCGCGTGGCCGGGCAGTTCCAACACCCGTGTGGCCTGGATCTGCTGCTCCGCCTCGGCACGCGGCAGCAGCGCGCGGATGCGCCCGCGATCGATGCACAGACTGTGCTGTGCCAGCGTGCGATCGGCGGCATCGACGGGCAGAATCCAGTCGGCATGAATCAGAAGCTCGGCTTGCATACGGGATCCTCGGCGTGCTGGCACTTGAGCAATGCGCGAAAAAGGCAAAGAATGCGCGAGAACTTTGCCACAAGGTCCCGCGTCATGGAAACGCCCCTCGGAGAAACCCCGCAAGCACTCGTCGGCCATCCCGATAATGCGATCGTCTGGCACGATGATCGACTCTTCCTCCTCGACCAGCGCGCGCTACCGGCCGAGATCCGCTTTCTGGCCTGTCATACGGCGGCGGACACCGCCCACGCGATCAAAGCGATGGTGGTGCGCGGCGCGCCCGCGATCGGTGTCACCGCCGCCTATGGGGTGGTGCTCTCGGCACGCGAGCATTTCCAGCGCACGCCGACGGACTGGCGTGCCGGGGTCGAGCAAGATCTCGACCGGCTCGCCGCCGCGCGACCGACTGCGATCAATCTGTTCTGGGCGCTCGCGCGCATGCGCCGCCTGCTGGCTGCGCTCGATCAGCTCGATCCGGTGCCCGCGCTGCTGACCGAGGCCGAGCGCATCCACCGCGACGATATCGCCGCCAACCGGGCGATGGGCGACCTCGGCGCAGCGTTGCTCGGCGCGCGTACCGATGTGATCACCCATTGCAACGCCGGCGCGCTGGCGACGGGCGGCTATGGCACCGCGCTTGGCGTGGTGCGCAGCGCGTATGCCGCTGGCAAGATCGGTCGCGTCTACGCCGACGAGACGCGCCCCTGGATGCAGGGCGCGCGCCTCACGGCCTGGGAATTGCGACAGTCCGGCATTCCGGTGACGCTGCAGGCCGATAACGTCGCTGCTAGCCTGATGGCGCGCGGCGGTATCGGCTGGGTCATCGTCGGCTCCGACCGCATCGCCGCCAATGGCGATGTCTGCAACAAGATCGGCACCTATATGCTGGCGGTGTTGGCGCGTCATCATGGGGTGCGCTTCATGGTTGCCGCGCCGACCTCGACCATCGATGTCAGCGTCGCTAGCGGCGCCGAGATCCCGATCGAGGAGCGCGCCGCCGATGAAGTGTTGAGCTGCGGCGGCACGCGCCTCGGCCCCGAGGGCGTCGAGGCGCATAATCCGGTGTTCGACGTGACGCCGGCCGAACTGGTCGATGTGATCGTCACCGAGCGCGGGGTGATCGAGCAGCCGACCGCCGAGAAGCTCGCGGCCTTGATGGAGTAGTCACTCGCCATGTGGAACATTCCGAACATCCTCACGCTACTGCGTATCGTCCTGATTCCGGTCTTCGTGGTGGTGTTCTACTTGCCCGTGCCCTGGGCGCGCCTGGTCTGCGCCCTGATCTTTACCGTCGCTGCCATCACCGACTGGCTCGATGGCTACCTGGCGCGGCGCTGGAACCAGACCTCGCCCCTCGGCGCGTTCCTCGATCCAGTGGCCGACAAGCTCATGGTGGCGGTCGCGCTGGTGCTGCTGGTGCAGGCCGAGGCCAGCATCCTGCTCGCACTGCCGGCGGCGGTGATCATCGGCCGCGAGATCACCGTCTCGGCGCTGCGCGAGTGGATGGCCGAGATCGGCGCGCGTGCCACGGTAAAGGTGTCGATGGCGGGCAAGGTCAAGACCGCGTTGCAGATGATCTCGATCGTGTTGCTGATCCTCGGCAGCCCGTTCCTGGGCCTTCCGCTCTATTGGCCGGCCGTGATCCTGCTCTATGTCGCCGCATTGCTCACGCTCTGGTCGATGACCCTCTACCTGCGCGCGGCCTGGCCGAGTCTGACGAAGAGGCCCTAAGGATGCACATCGAAGCTATCTACGACAAAGGTCGACTCGAATTCAAGACGCCGTTGCGGCTCAAACGCGACACCTTGACGGTGATCGTGGAGGTGCCGGATGAGGCGATTGACACGGCGGATCATCGCCACCAAGAGGGTGCGCGAGCCCTAGCGGACATCCGCCACATACTTGGCCCCTTCTCAAGGGCGCGACCCGCGACCAGCCCTGCGGAGGACAAGGCCGCTCTCGCAGAGGCTTTGGCGGACAAGTACAGTCGATGAAAAATCTGGTCTTCGATGCCAACGTCATCTTGGATCTCTGGCTGGAGCGTCAGCCCGAGGATGTGCTCCTGCAGATCGCCGCGCTTGTCGCGAGCCGGGAACGCGGTGATGCCTTCACCTGGGTCGCGAGCCCAAGTCTCCATGTGTTGCAGTACCTGGCCAATCGCCAACTCAAGCGGGAAGGCATGGAGCCGGCGCAGGCGACGGAAACCGTCAAGCGCTTGCTTGTGCACCTGTTGGAAATGCTGCGGCCGCTGAGTGCCTTTGGCTTCGATCAGGACACCGCGCTGTTGCGCCATGACGACCTGGAAGATGCCCAAATCGTCAGGGCGGCGAGCGCATTGCAGGGGCCGACGGCCATCGTCACCAACGATCAGCGTTTCGACACGACCGGCACCCCGGACACCCCTGGTAGCCCGTTGCTTCAGCTGTCGCCTTCGGAGGCTGTCGTCTGGCTGCGGGAGGCGGAGCCATCGGCACCGATGGGCTTCGTCGACCTGAAGACCCAGCAGGATGCCCTGCGCCCGGAGCTGGAGCGGGGCATCCATCGCGTCCTCCACCACGGCCAATACATCCTTGGCCCCGAGGTCACCGAACTCGAGCAGCGCCTCGCGGACTATACTGGCGCCAAGCACTGCATCACCGCCGCCAGCGGCACCGATGCGTTGTTGATCAGTCTGATGGCGCTCGGTATTGGGCCAGGCGACGAGGTCATCACCACGCCGTTCACCTTTGTCGCCACCGTCGAGGTGATTGTGCTGGTGGGCGCCACGCCGGTCTTCGTCGACATCGAGCCCGCGACCTGCAACATCGACGCGCGCCTGATCGAGGCCAAGATCAGCGACAACACCAAGGCCATCATGCCGGTGAGTCTGTATGGTCAGCCGGCCGATATGGACGCGATCAATGCCATCGCCGCGCGCCACGGCGGCCTTCCGGTCATCGAAGATGCCGCGCAGAGTTTCGGCGCTGACTACAAGGGCCGCAAGAGCGGGAATCTCAGCACCATCGGCTGCACCAGTTTTTTCCCGAGCAAGCCGCTTGGGGGATATGGCGATGGTGGCGCCCTCTTCACCAGCGATGATGCACTGGCCCAAGCCTGCCGTGAGATCCGTGTCCACGGCCAAAGCGCGCGCTACATCCATGGCCGCATCGGCATCGGCGGGCGCATGGACAGCCTGCAATGCGCCGTCGTGCTTGCCAACCTTGGGCGCTTTGACCAAGACATCGTCCAGCGTCAAGCCGTTGCCCGACGCTATCACCACGGGTTAGCGGATGAAGAGGGCGCGCGCGTCAACACCGCTCATAGCCGCCAAGCACCCAACCAGAGCCAGAGCCAGAGCGGCAACCAAGAAGAACCGCTTGGTACCTTTGCGCCGTTGCGCGAGCCCTATCGCGTGCTTCCTTGGCCAGCACCAGACCGGACCAGCGTCTTTGCCCAATACAGCCTGCTGGTCCGGGAGCGAGATGCCGTGCAAGCGCGACTGAAAGCAGTCGGCATCCCGACCGCAGTCCACTACCCGATGCCGATGAACCAGCAGCCAGCCTATACGCACTATTGCTGTCCCGAATGCACGCCGGTCGCCGCAGGCGTCGCCAGCCACATCATGAGTCTCCCCATGCATCCGCACCTAGCCCCCGCCGAACAGGCGCGGATCGCCGAGGCGCTCAAGAGCGCTTGCCGGAGGGGCGAGTCGAGTCCTAACCGACCTAGCTAGCCGCCCCAGCCGCCCTAGCCGACACCGTCGAGGGCATACGCTACTCTCACATCGCCAACCCTGGTTCTCTATACTGCGAACCATCTGACAGACTCCATTCGCCACTGACATTCACCACTGACCTTAAGACGGAGACGATCCTCATGGCTGAAGAGAACCAGACCATCACCATCGACGGTGCTCACTACGAACTCGGCGCACTCTCTGAAGAGGCGCGCAATCAGATCGTGAATCTGCGCGCGACCGATCAGGAGATCGAGCATCTGAAGCGCCAGCTGGCGATCTGCCAGACTGCGCGCGCGGCTTATGCAAAGGCGCTGCGTGATCACCTTGGCGACGCACAGCAAGCGATACCGCACTAAACGCGCACAGCGCGCTGACGGACCTGAACGCCAACGCGGCGCGTCCGATCAGCGCTCGGCCGGATCAGCGCGCCAAGCTGCGTATCCGGCGCCGGTACGAGCATCACGTCGCAATCCCTCTTTTCTGCTTTGCTTTGGAGTCTTCAACGTGGAACTGATCGAGCGTCTGAACAGCAGGCAAGCCGTGATTGGCATCCTGGGGCTGGGGTATGTCGGCCTGCCGCTGATGCTGCGTTTCAGCGAGGTGGGCTACCGGGTGTTGGGGTTGGATATCGATGCCGAGAAGGTCGACAAGCTCAACGCCGGCGAGTCCTATATCGAGCACATCTGCGCCGAGTCGATTGCCGGTGCGCTCACCCAAGGCTTTAGCGCCACCACGGATTTCAGCCGCGCCAGCGAGTGCGATGCGCTGATCCTCTGCGTGCCGACACCACTGAACAAGTACCGCGAACCAGACCTCAGCTATGTGATCGCGACCACTGAATCGATCGTGCCGCATCTGCGTGCCGGACAGGTGGTCTCGCTGGAGAGCACGACCTGGCCCGGCACCACCGATGAGGAGTTGCGCCCGCGCGTGGAATCGACGGGCCTGACGGTGGGCGAGGAGATTTTTTTGGTGTTCTCGCCGGAGCGCGAGGATCCAGGCAACCCGAAGTACAACACACGCACCATCCCAAAGGTGCTCGGTGGCGTCACGCCGGCCTGCACTGCGGTCGGCGAGGCGCTCTACGGGCAGGTGATCGATCAGGTTGTCACTCTCAGCTCCACTCGCGCCGCAGAAATGACCAAGCTGCTCGAGAATATTCACCGCGCGGTCAATATCGGCCTGGTCAACGAACTGAAGATCGTCTGCGACCGCATGGGCATCGACATCCACGAGGTGATCCACGCCGCCGCCACCAAGCCGTTTGGCTTCACGCCATATTATCCGGGGCCGGGTCTCGGCGGCCACTGTATCCCCATTGATCCGTTCTATCTGACTTGGAAGGCGCGCGAGTACGGGCTCAGTACCCGATTCATCGAGCTGGCCGGCGAGGTCAACACCAACATGCCCAAGTGGGTGGTGAGCAAGGTGGCCGATGCGCTCAACGAGCGTGGCAAGGCGGTCAAGGGCGCGCGCATTCTGGTGTTGGGCATTGCGTACAAGAAGAACGTCGACGATCGGCGCGAGTCGCCGTCGATGGAGCTGATGGAACTGCTGGAGGAGCGGGGCGCCGAGATCAGCTATTCCGATCCGCACGTGCCGCGCTTCCTACCGATGCGCAAGCATGATTTCGACCTGGAGTCGGTGCCGCTCACGCCCGAGAACTTGGCCGCGACCGATTGCGTGTTGCTCGCGACTGACCATGATCGCTTCGACTACGAGCTGATCAAGGCGCATGCGCCCTTGATCGTCGATACGCGCGGGCGCTATCGCGAGCCCGCCGAGCATATCGTGCGGGCTTGACACTGAGATTTTTGGTGGTATTCTAGAGGGCTCTTAGCGGGAATAGCTCAGTTGGTAGAGCACAACCTTGCCAAGGTTGGGGTCGCGAGTTCGAGTCTCGTTTCCCGCTCCAAATTCCTGGTGTTCTTCGGAAAATGCGCCGCCACGGCGATCAGAAACGGTTCTGATCGTGACGCGTGCCGCATGACGAGGACACACTGCCATGGCGACGCTCGACGCCTTGATCGATGCCTATGTGGCATCACGTGAGTTTGACCGAGCAACCCTCTCGCGCCTGGCGTTCTGGCGCGAGCGGTTCGGTCCCTGCAAACTCGCCGACATCACCCCCGACGATGTCGATATCGCCCTGGTCGCGCTCGCCGAACGCGGCCGACTAAAACCGCGCCGCCATGGCGCGGCTCAGCCCGCCGGCAAGCCGCTGGCTGGCGCGACCATCAACCGCCACATCACCCAGCTGGGCAGCCTGTACCGCTACGCGCGCCGCTTGCGCCTGCTCCCGCGCGCCCATATCCCCCCGACCAAGGGCATCGAGAAGAGTCCCGAGCGGCCCAACCCCGAGCGTTATCTTCGGCCCGAGGATGTCGAGCGCCTGGTGAAGGTTGCGCGCCTCTTGGATACCCGCTGGCAACGCCTGCCCGCGCTCATCATCCTCGCCTTCCATACCGGGCTTCGCGTCGGCAACCTGAGCGCGCTGCGCTGGCGTGATGTGGACCTCGACGCCAAGACCCTCACCGTCAACAAGACCAAGAACGGCCGCCCCCTGGTCGCGCCCTTATCCGAGCGCGCCGCCGCCGAACTGCACCGCCTGCCCGATCAAAAACTAGCACCTCGAGGTCGCGCTGCAGCGCGCGGCGGCGGCTGGAGGGGCTGCCGTTGCCATAGGCTTGATTGAGGATGTCGAGCAGGCGGGCACCGTCGAGACAGTCGGCGGGTTTGGTTCCCTGCTTCGGCAACACGGCCTCGAGCCGGCACAGGCGTTGGATGCGGTCGTGGTAGGCAGCGCTCATGGACCGAGTATAGCCGAGGTCGTTGGACAATGGCTGTCGCATCGATGCGGTTCAATGGCGCCTTTCAACCACTAACGAGGTGTCGCCCATGTCCCGCAACGAACGTCCGCTCTCCTCCCGCGAACTGCTCAACCGTATCGGTCTGAATGAGGAGACGCCAAACAGTCTGCTTCAGGATCAGCCGATCACGGATGGGGAGACCGAGAGTGGCAGCACCTATTTTCGTGAGCCGCTGAGACTGGTGTTGGGGCTGTTCTGGGATCGCGAGCCGGGGCGTGGGGATTTCGTCGCCTTTCACTTCGATGGGCGGCGGTTTGAGGCTTGGAATCCAGAGACGGCCTGATGCCGGCAACCCTGAGGCTGATGTGAGGCTGATGCGCCGCAGCAATGCACTGAGCGGCTCTGTCGCACCGCGCTACGGCGTAACGCCGCACGCGTTGCGGTTGCGGTGCATCAGTCTTCCCGCAACCGCGTTCAATCCCAACTCAGCGCTCCGCCGGTCTGATACTCGGTCACGCGGGTCTCGAAGAAGTTCTTCTCCTTTTTCAGGTCCAGCACCTCGGACATCCAGGGGAAGGGGTTGCCGACATCTGCGTACTGCTCCGGCAGCCCAATCTGGGCGCAGCGGCGGTTGGCGATGAACTGCAGGTATTCCTCGAACATCGTGGCGTTGAGGCCAAGAACACCGCGCGGCATGGTCTCCCGGGCATACTCGGCCTCGAGCCGCACCGCGTCGCGGATCATGGTGATCAGCTCCTGTTTGAAGTCTTCGGTCCACAGGTGCGGGTTCTCGAGCTTGATCTGATTGATCACATCGATGCCGAAATTCATGTGCATCGACTCATCGCGCAGGATGTACTGGAACTGCTCAGCGGTGCAGGTCATCTTGTTGCGCCGGCCCATGCTCAGTACCTGCACGAAGCCGACGTAGAAGAAGAGGCCCTCGAAGATGATGTAGAAGGCGACCAGCTCGCGCAGCAGCTTTTGATCGTTCTCTTGCGTGCCGGTATGGAAGTGAGGGTCGGCCAGGTATTGGGTGTAGGGCAGCGCCCACTCGGCCTTGCGCGCGACCGAGGGCACCTCGCGGTACATGTTGAAGATCTCGCCTTCGTCTAGGCCCAGGGACTCGACCACGTACTGATAGGCGTGGGTGTGCAGCGCCTCCTCGAAGGCCTGGCGCAGCAGGTACTGGCGGCATTCGGGGTTGGTGATGTGGCGGTAGACTGCGAGCACCAGGTTGTTGGCGACCAGCGAGTCGGCGGTGGAGAAGAAGCCGAGGTTGCGCTTGATGATGGTGCGCTCGTCGTCGGTGAGGCCGTTCGGGTCCTTCCAGAACGCGATGTCGGCGTTCATGTTGATCTCTTGCGGCATCCAGTGATTGGCGCAGGCGTCGAGATACTTCTGCCAGGCCCAGTCGTACTTGAAGGGCACGAGCTGGTTGAGGTCGGCGTGGCAGTTGATGATGCGCTTGTCGTCGACGCGGATGCGCCCGGCGCCGAGCGCGAGATCCTCGAGGCCGGTAGCGCCGCCTTCGGCCTGGGCGTCGGCGTCGGTCTCGGACCGAGCCTCGGATCGGGGGTGGGTCTGGGGTTGGATTAGGGAGTCGCGCTGCGGTGGGGTGCGGGCAGTCTCGGCCTCCGCATAGGCCTCGGGATCATGCAGTGGTCGATGTTTGCGCGCAACAGGAACTGGACCGGCGTTGGCAAGGGGATCTTCCCAGTTCAGCATGATGTGTTACTCCGTTTTGGTGTTGGATCGAGGGCAAAGGGCTCGGCAGAGGCTGGCGCATATCTGCGCCGGATCAGTCGTTCTTCTGTTTGGCCTTACTGCCAGGTAAGAGTGCGCTGGCCGCGACCGGCATTAGGTCTTTGGGATTGGCGTCGCTGTCGGCCAGTGAGATCAGCCAGTAGGTGATGCCAAGGCCAACGACGATGATGCCCATGCCGATGAGATCGAGTGCGCCGTGCTCGGCCATGTCGAGGATGATGATCTTGCGCGCGATGGCCATGATCGCGGTCGCGACCACGAGCTTTAGCGGAAAGACATCGGAGCGGATGTACAGTCTGATGTTGGAGAAGATCTCGTAGGCGATCAGGAGCGCGAGGAAGGCGCCGAAGGTCTTGATGATGTCCGGGATCACGAAGTACGGCGGCTGCACCAGATGCAGATAGATGGTGTGGAGGACGCTGATCACGCCGGCCAGGATGACGATCACCATCGCGATCGCAAGCACATAGGCGGCGCCGCGCATTACCCGGTGCAGCCAGCTCAGGATCGGGTCTTGCTCGTTGGTGGGTAGCTCGTTGTAGACGCCTGCGTTGTGGTCTCCGTTGTCGTTTGCGTTCGTCATCAGCTCAATGCTCCTGGTTTGGGAATACGGTTGGGTTCAGCACGGCGCTTAGCTCGGAGTAGGGCAGTAGCACGCGGGAGGTGCCGATTGCATAGGGACCGATTTGATACTGGCCAAAGACCACCTCGATTCCCCCGGCAATCGGCAGGAGCACCTGATAATTGTCGGGTTTAGGTGCCGTGCCCTGTGTTAGCCAATCGTCATCGGGCTCGAACGGCTCGCGCTGGATCAGCGCCTGGTAGCTGGCCTCGGAAAGGCGTTGCAGCCAGTCGCTGTCTGGCTTGAAGAGGGCGGCTGCCGGGATGGGCTCCCCGGTCTCGCGGTTCAGCACCAACGCAAGGTTCTCGGTCCCACCATGAGCGCCGCCGGTGAAATGGTAGGTTTCGAGGTCCAGGGTCCAGAAGGCGGGGCCTTCGTAAAGCCGTTCAACGGTGATCGAGAGCCCCCAAGGCGGGCCGAGGTGAACGCCGTCGTTCCCGGCGAGAAAGGCTTGGTACTCGTCGCGAAAGTCTTCGATCTGACTCAGCACCTGTTGTTCGACGAAGTGGTTCGCGGCCTCGACTGCGGCAGATGAATTCACCGCCGTCGTCGGCTCTGGATCGTTTAGCGTTGCGAACTGAGCTGCGATCTCGATCATCGGGCCGTTTTGTGCCAGCCGCACCCGACCATCTTCTTGCGTCACCTCGACCGGGCCAATCTCCGCCGCCATCGTGATGTTGCTGCTGGCCGAGACCAGAAGCAGGGCCGCAACTGCGGCGTGCTGTAAAACCGTTGCTGTCATCGAATTCGCTCTTCGTTTTCTCACTGGACCCAACCGAACGGTTAACTTTACGCAACCTCGCTCATAGGGCGGACCTTTGGCGCCGGGAGTACGCGACGCCCCCGGATACTTTGGATGGACGAGTTTCCGGTGGGAACCTTTGCCTGCACCAGCTGCTGCATCCATCCTGGACGCCGCAACGTTCATTACTGACAGCTCTCGCATTCCGGATCATCGATCGAGCATGCCTTAGGCTCCGCGTAGACAGGCTTGCCGCTACCGTTTGACTTCGTCTTCCCCGGCGATTGATAGGTGCCGCCGACCGCCGAGAGCCGATTCGCTCTGCTGGAATCCGCCATGGTCGATTTTTCGACGTGCGTCGCGCCCATCGAGCGCAGGTAATAGGTGGTCTTCAGGCCGCGCACCCAGGCCAGCTTGTAGAGGTTATCGAGCTTTTTGCCGCTTGGTTCACTCATGTAGAGGTTCAGGCTCTGCGCTTGGTCCAGCCATTTCTGCCGTCGGCTGCCGGCCTCGACCAGCCAGCGTGGGTCGACCTCGAAGGCGGTCGCGTAGAGCTCCTTCAGCTCATCGGGGATACGGTCGATCTGCTGCAGGCTGCCGTCGTAGTACTTCAGGTCGCTGACCATAACGCTGTCCCAGAGTCCGAGCGCTTTGAGATCGCGCACCAAGTAAGGATTGACGACGGTGAACTCGCCCGAGAGGTTCGATTTGACGAACAGGTTCTGATAGGTCGGCTCGATCGATTGGCTGACGCCGACGATGTTGCTGATGGTTGCGGTGGGGGCGATCGCCAGGCAGTTGCTGTTGCGCATGCCGACGGTCTGCACCCGCTCGCGCAGGTCGTTCCAGTCCAGCGTGCTGCTGGTGTCCATCTCCAGGTAGCCGCTGCGGCTCTCGGCCAGGCGCTGGACGCTGTCGATCGGCAGGATGCCCTGGCTCCAGAGGCTGCCGTTGAAGCTCTGATAGCGCCCGCGCTCGGCGGCCAGCTCGCTGCTCGCCTCGATCGCGTAGTAGCTCAGCGCCTCCATGCTGTGATCGGCGAAGCGTACCGCGTCCTGGCTCGCGTAGGGGATGCGCAGCTCGTAGAGGGCATCCTGGAAACCCATCAGCCCGAGTCCGACCGGCCGGTGGCGCAGATTGGCATTGCGCGCCTGCGGGACGTTGTAGAAGTTGTAGTCGATCACGTTATCGAGCATGCGCATCGCGGTGCGCACGGTCTTGCGCAGCTTGGCGGTGTCGAGTCCACGTTCGGTCACATGCGCGGCCAGGTTCACCGAGCCCAGGTTGCAGACCGCGATCTCCCGATCGTTGGTATGCAAGGTGATTTCAGTGCACAGGTTACTGCTATGCACCTGCCCGACATGCTGGTTGGTATAGCGCAGGTTACAGGGGTCCTTGAAGGTGATCCAGGGATGGCCGGTCTCGAACAGCATCGCCAGCATCTTGCGCCAGAGATCGACCGCCTTGATGCGCTTGGTCACCTTCAGCTCGCCACGCTCAGCGCGAGCCTCATAGCCGAGATAGGCCTCCTCGAAGGCTTGACCGGTCAGGTCGTGCAGGTCAGGCGTTTCATCAGGCGAAAACAGGGTCCACTGCTGATCCTCGGCGACGCGCTTCATGAACAGATCCGGCACCCAGTTGGCGGTGTTCATATCGTGCGTGCGGCGGCGGTCATCGCCGGTGTTCTTGCGCAGCTCGACGAATTCTTCGATATCGATGTGCCAGGTCTCGAGGTAGGCGCAGACCGCGCCTCGCCGCTTGCCGCCTTGGTTAACTGCCACCGCCGTATCGTTGGCGACCTTGAGGAAAGGCACCACACCCTGACTCTTGCCATTGGTGCCCTTGATATGAGCACCCATGCCGCGCACGCGCGACCAGTCGTTACCCAGACCGCCGGCGAATTTGCTCAGCAGCGCATTGTCCTTGATCGCGCCATAGATGCCATCGAGGTCGTCCGGCACCGTGGTCAGATAGCAGGAGCTGAGCTGCGGGCGCAGGGTGCCAGAGTTGAACAGGGTCGGCGTGCTGCTCATGAAATCGAAGCTCGACAGCAGCTCGTAGAACTCGATCGCACGCTCCTCGCGGTCGATCTCGTTGATCGCCAGCCCCATGGCCACGCGCATGAAGAACGCCTGCGGCAGCTCGATGCGCGGCCCTTCGGCGGTATGGATGAAGTAGCGATCATACAAGGTCTGCAGGCCGAGATAGGTGAACTGCAGATCGCGCTCGGGCTTGAGCGCGGCGCCAAGCCGGGCCAGATCGAAGCGGCTGAGCTGTTTGTCGAGCAGCTCCAGATCGCCGGCGGTCTTGATGTAGGCGCTAAAATAATCGGCATAGCGCTCGGCGAGATCGGCCTGGGTCTCGACCCCGACCGCCATGTCGAGTTCGCCGAGTGCCTCGCGCCGCATCACATCGAGCAGCAGCCGCGCCGCAGCCTGGCTGTAGGCTGGTTCGCGCTCGATCATCGCCCGCGCCGACATCACCAGCGCCTGGCCGACATCGCTCTCCTTGACCCCATCGAACAGGTTGCGCAGGGTGTCGCGGACGATTGCTTCGTCGTCGACCCCCTCGAGCCCCGAGGCGGCCTCGCGCGCGAGTCGGCGTAGGCGCTCGACGTCCAAGGGTTGGGTACCGCCATCGGCCAGGGTGACGTTGATGCCCGTCTCGGCGGCGGCTGTCGTCTTGCTGGTGGCTGCTTTTTCGGCCCGTTCACGGGCGCGCGCGTCACGGTAGATCACATAGTCGCGCGCGACCTTGTGCTCGCCGGCGCGCATCAGCGCGAGTTCGACCTGATCCTGGATGTCTTCGATGTGCACGGTGCCGCCGCCGGGCAGGCGACGAGTCAGCGCCGAGACGACCTGCTCGCTGAGGTCGTCGACGAGGTGATGGATGCGGTTCGAGGCGGCCGCGCCGCTGCCCTCGACGGCGAGGAAGGCCTTGGTCATCGCGACCTTGATCTTGCTGGGATCGAAATGGGTGGCCTTGCCGTTGCGGCGGATGACCTGGACTTGGCCTGGTTGATGGCTCGCGACGTCGCCGCTTGGGTCCGCCACCCTTGCCGCCGCCCTGTTCCGCGCCTCCGGCTGGACATTGGGCCCATTGGGCTGCTGCAGCGGTTGCGGTGTGTCGGCGGGCTTTTCGGGGGCGGCGGCCATAGGTCACTCCTCGGGGCGGTGTGTTAGCGGCTTGAGGCTTAGCGGATGAGCGGTTGGGCCTGAGCCGGGTCGGCCCGGGCTCGGCAATGACGGCCTGGTGAAGGCGGGCGGCCAAAGATCGCCGGCAGTGGCTACGGGGCACTGATCCGGCAATCGAGCTGAACGAGAAGGTCCTCAATATATACTCATCAGATTGAGTGTCAACCACTATATCTTGTGTTTTTGCCGGCGTGGATGCCGCGAATCCGTAGTGGATAATCTGTGGATAACATGGGCGTTGCGGTTGCTCGAGGGCGTTGTTGAGGGCTTTTGCTGTGTATAACTTTCGTGGCGCCTCAACCCCGATCAGGCTGGATTTCCGCGCTTAAAAAAGGGTCTTTGTGAAGGGGGCTAGGCTTGAGGTGCCATGGCTCCTCGGTTTTGCCGTCGACGCTGTCCGGTGATCAGGTTAAGTGGCTATACTCGCCTCACGCGGCGCGCTCGGATGAGACGCGGGGGCGATGATCGCGCGCCCTGGCAAGGGTGCAATCGGCCCACCTCGAGCCAACCCGTGGAATGATGAAACGACAAGCCTCGAAGGCGTCAGAGGAGGAGAGATCATGCGTCGAACAATGCTGATCGCTAGCGCGACCCTAATGGGGTGTGCGCTGGCGCTGCCGCTGCTGGCGGACACCCCGAGTGGTGACCCAGCCGAGATCGCTCAGCGCGAATATGAGGAGGTTCTGACGCTGACGCCCGATGCCAAGCGCGGTCGTGAGGTCTACCTGACCTGTGCCGTCTGCCATCTGCCCGAAGGCTGGGGCAGTGTTGACGGCAGCTACCCGCAGATCGCCGGCCAGTTGCGCACGGTGATCATCAAGCAGCTTGCCGATTTTCGCGCCGGCAATCGCGAGAATCCGCTGATGTATCCCTTCTCGGTGCCGGGCATCCTGGGTGGGCCACAGGAGATTGCCGATGTCGCGGCCTATGTCTCGCAATTACCGATGACGACCGAGAACGGGCTCGGGCCAGGCACCGATTTAGCGGCGGGCGAGGCGCTCTACATCAAGCATTGCACGGACTGCCACGGGGCGGCCGGCGAGGGCGACGAGGCTGAGCATATTCCCATGATCGCCGGGCAACATTTCGCGTATCTGATGCGCCAGTTCGATGCCATTCGCAGCGGTGAGCGGAAGAACGCCGACTCGAAGATGACGGAGGAGGTCCAGGATCTCACGCAAGCGGAACAGGTCGCGCTGCTGGACTATACGGTCAGGTTACGCCCCGCCGCCGACAAGCTCGCGGAAGAGGGCTGGTTGAATCCGGATTTTCCGCATTACCTCCGCGATGCGATGGGCCTGCGAGCCCGGCCGCCTGCCCGGCTCAATAGCGCCCCGGCCTCCGAGTAGCGCCCGAATAGCCCCTAGTCTAGGACGGGGGCGGGTCGCCCTCGGATTCGGAAACCTGAAAGCGGTTACGGCCAGTGCGCTTGGCCTCATAAAGCGCCATGTCGGCGCGGTGGATCAGGCTGTTGATCTCTTCCACCGGCGCGCGCTGGGCAATGCCAAGGCTGGCCGTGACCCGCAGTGGCTCGCTGCGATCAATATCGAACGCATGCGCCGCGATCACCGCATTCAGGCGTTCGGCCAACTCGATCGCACCCTCGATCCGCTGTCCGATCACTAGCACCAAGAACTCCTCACCGCCGAAGCGCACTGGCACATCGACGCTGCGGCATTGCGCCTGGATCAGCTCGGCGACCTGCTGGAGCACGCGATCACCGGCGCCGTGTCCATGGGTATCGTTGATCTGCTTGAAATGATCGAGATCGATCAGCAGCGCGGCGACAGGTGGCGCCATATCGCGCTCCTGTAGCGCGAGGTGGCGGCTCATCACGTCTTGCATGTAGAAGCGCGTGAAAAGCTTGGTGAGCGGATCGCGGATCGAGCGCTGATAGGCACGCTCGCGCTCGAAATCGATCGAGCGGTAGATGACCTCGCGCTCGAGCGCGATCTTCAGCGGCTCGATCATCTGCGCGATCAGTTGCGCCGTGCTGGAGGTGATCAGCGGGCGTTTGTCGAAGATCAGGATCGCGATCGCCTCGATCTGCTCGCTCTGGTTTGCCGTCAGCGGCACCGCGATCGAAGCCCCCTCATCGCCCTCGGGTTGCAGGCAGAACCCCTCCGGATACAGCTCGTGATCGGCGAGTGCCGGCTCCTCGGCGTGCGCGCGATACCAGTCGCTGAGGTCTTGGCCCACGAAACGGCAGGCATTGGGCACGGATGGGTCGACGATACCGACGAAGCGCGCCTTGGCCTTGAGCGACAGGATCTGTTCATCTGGCAAGGCGGCGTAGTAGTCGATGTGGTTCACGGGCAGGCTGCGTTGGACGACCTCCAGCAAGCGCGTGGCGATGTCGCGAAAATCGCGGTAGAGCAGCATGGTCTCGGTGATATCGCGGAGCGTGCGATTGAGCAGCGAGAGGCGCTGGATATCGGTGTCGCCCTGGCCGAGCAGATAGAGGCCGCAGTCGAGATGGCGCAGTTTATCGATGATGAAGCCGACCAGATGTTGCGGAATGATCGAGCCGTGCTGGGCGGCGATCATCTCCACCGGATACTGCTCGATCTGGTTGAGGGCGTAATCGAGGATATCGCTGCTCGGCATGTAGTGCTCATGGAACGGGCGCACCGCATCGAAGTACGATTCATCGCGCGCGATCAACTGCGGCTGTTCGGTGAAGCCGCCGAACAGGTCGCTGGAGAAGAGCACGCCGGTGGCGCGGTCGAAACTGCAGAAGGCGCCCGGGAAGTGGGCATAGGGCGTGAAGATGAATTCGAGCGTGCGGTCCTCGAGTTCGAGTCGCCACTCGTGCTCGTCGACGAGCCAGAACGGCAGTGCGAGCCCATAGTGTTTGAGCAGCGCCTTGGCACGCCAATGCGTGACCACGGCCGCGTCGCGGCGCGTGTTCAGCCGGTCGATCATCGGCAGGGCGGCGGCGATGTCCGGGTCCTGGTGATGGCAGACGAACCAGCGGATCGCGCTCAGTGGCATCACTTCCTCGATCTTGCGCAAGGTATGGGCAAAGGTGAGGCGCGAGCCAGGGTCGAACAGGACCGATTGCTCGCCCTGCTCAAGCAGGTAGACATGGCACTGGAAAGGGTCATCCGGGATCACATGGCCGACCCACCAGACGCGGTCGGCGATTTCGATCGCATGCTGGGTGTCGGCGTTGCGGAGAGCGTCAAGGCGAGTAGGCATCGGTAACAGGGTCCGTCAATCGGCGTCCGCTGCCGGATGAAGAGAGGGATATTTCTAATGTCTGGGTGTTGTCTGTGGACGCAAACACGGGGTTCATGGGGCCAGTGATGGACCAGTTATCAATCTGTAAAGAGTGTGCCAAAGCAGTCTGAGCGTGCAACTGGCGATGTGCACAAGCCCCGCGCAACCTCATGGCCTCGATGGGCTGACCCGGGGCGAGCGCGTCTCCTCCTCGCTGAGGCGGTTACGTGCACTCAGCAGCCGGTAAAGACTGGGCACCAACAGCAGCGAGACCAGGGTCGAGAAGCTGAGGCCGGCAACGATGGTGATGGCCAGTGGGCTGAGCATCTCCGAGCCCTCGCCGAGGCCGAGCGCCAAGGGCAGCATGCCGAAGACGGTGGTCAGCGTGGTCATCAGGATCGGGCGCAGGCGCAGCCGCGCCGCTTCGATGATCGCTTGATCGCGCGCGTCGCCGGCACGTCGACGCAGCTCGATGAACTCGACCAGCACGATGGCATTGTTCACGACGATGCCAGCGAGCATGATCATCCCGAGCCAGACCGGCATCGACAGGTTGGTTCCGGTCCCGCTCAAGCCGAGTGCGACCCCGATCAGCGCGAACGGCACCGAGAGCATGATGATCAGCGGATTGCGCAGCGACTCGTACTGAACGGCCATCACCACCAGCACCAGAAACACCGCCAGACCGAGCAGGAGCCGGCCGATATCCTGGCCCTGCTGCAGGGTCTCGAGGCTGCCGGCCTCGTAGAGACTGTAGCCGCGTGGCAGCGGGACCTCGGCCGCTGCCGCCAGCGCCTGCTCGATGGCCTCGGCCAAGGTCAGATCGCCGCCGATCGAGGCGCTGATCTCGACGATGCGCTGCTGGCGATCGCGCAGGATGGTCTCGGGTTGCGGCAGGATGCGGATCTCGGCGAGGTCGCCGAGGCGGATCGGGCGTTTGGTCGCGTCTGCGGTGCGCTGATCGTCGTCCTGCGGACGCGTACTGGCTCCCGGACTGGTGCCTATACGGGCGCCTATGCCGCTCCCGGGCTCGCGGCTGAACAGGATGATCGATTCGAGATCGCCGGGGGTGGCGATATCCTCGCGGTCGAGGCGCAGGCGCACATCAATGCTGCGGTCGCCTTCGATCAGTTGAGTGATGACCTGGCCCTCGAGCGCAAAGCGCAGCACACGGCCGATGTCCTGCACATCGAGGCCATTGCTGGCCGCGCGTTGGCGATCGATTTCGATCGAGAACTCGCGCGTCGGCTCCTGATTGGAATGCTGTAGGTTGCTCAGTCCCTTGATCCCTTCGAGGCGCGCGAGGATGTCATCGGCCAGCGCGATCAGGGTCTCGAGTTCGGGGCCTTTGAGTCGCAGGCTGAGATCATCGTCGCCACGGTTGAAGCGGATGCCACGAATGCCGCGCGTGTACAGATAGACCTCCAAGCCCGGAATCGTCGCCGCCTTGATCTCGGCCTTGACGTGGTCGATCCACTCACTGCTGCTAAGATCGCGTTCGCTCAGGGGCGCGAGCCGCACCTGGATGCTGGCGCGATGGCTGTTCTCGAAGGTCGAACGACCGAAGACGAAGCCACCGACGGTGGTAAATAACGAGCGTGTCTCGGGCCGCGCCGCGACGATGGCCTCGACCTGACGGGTCAGCGCATCCATTTGCTCGAGGTTGATGCCGTTATCGGCGCTGAGGCTAATGCGCACGTCGCCTTCGTCGAGCGTCGGCAGGAAGGCGGGCTTGGCCGAGAACAGACTCGATGCCGTCAGCGCGAGCGCGGCGATGAAGCAGGGTAGCACCCACCAAGGCCGCGTCAGCAAGCGTTTGAGCAGCCAGCGATAACTGTTTTCCAGGGCCGTCATGGCGCGATCGATGCCACGTCGAAAGGCGCCTTCACGCCCGGCCGAGACCTGCTTCGCGAGTGCCGGCACCAGGGTCAGCGCGACCACCAAGGAGGCGACGATGGCCGCCGAGATGGTGAAGATGAGTTCACGGAATAGCAGACCGATGAGCCCCCCGATGAACAGGAATGGCAGCACCGCAGCCAGGTTAGTCGAGGTCGCCGCGATGATCGCGCCAGTGACCTCGCGCGCGGCCTTGCTGGCGGCTTCCAGTGTGGGCTCGCCGCAGCGCTGGTGGCGATGGATATTCTCGAGCATCACGATGGTGCTATCGACCAGCATGCCGATCCCGAGCGCGAGTCCGCCGAGCGTCATGATGTTGAAGGTAAGCCCAAACGCTGCCATCAGGATGAAGGTGACCAGGATCGCGATCGGGATCGCGCTACCGATGATCAGGGTACGCCGCCAGCTGCCGAGGAAAAGGTAGACGACGAGCATCGCCAGCAGCGCGCCGACGATGGCGGCCTGGATCGCATTGCTCAGCGATTGGCGGATATAGCGGGCCTGATCGTCGACCTTGGCGATCTGGATGTCGTCGGGCACCAAGCCCTCGGTCTCGAGTCGGGCGAGTTCGGCATCCACCGCATCGACCACGGCCACGGTGTTGCTGAGTGGCTGTTTCTGGATCGAGAGCTTGATGCCAGGGGTGTCGTTGAGGCGGATGCGCAAGCGCTCTTCGGCACCGCCATCGAGCACCTGGGCGACCTCGCCAAGCCGCAATTGTTCGGCCCCGCCCATCGCCGCATCGCCGAGCGGTAGCGTGGCGATCTGTTCGGCCGACTGGAAACGTCCGCCGGTACGCGCGCTGATCTCGCCATCGCGCATCAGTAGGCGACCGGCGGGCACGTCGCGATTGGCAGCGCTAAGCCGTGATTGGAGATCAAGGACATCGAGCCCGAGCCCGGCCAGCCGATACTGGTCGGCGATGATCCGCACCTCGCGCTCCAGCCCGCCGCCGACCTCGGCTGCGGCGACACCGGGCAGGGTGAGCAGCTGCCGACCGAGGTCGTAATCGATCAGGTCGCGCAGCTCGATCGGGTCGCGCAGTGTCGAGCCGATGACGTACTCGGCGACCGGAAGCTGGAACGGATCGCGCTTGAAGATGATCGGCGGATCGATGCTGTCCGGCAGAAAGCGTTTGGCGCGGTCGAGTCGGGCGCTGGCATCGCGCAGGGCTTGATCGACGTCATCGCCATAGCGAAACGAGAGGTCGATGGCCGAGCGGCCTTCGCTGGTGCGCGACTGGATGGCAACCACGCCTTCGGTGATCGCGAGCTGCTCCTCGAGCTGGCGGGTGATCTCGTCTTCCATGATCGTGGCCGGCACGCCGGGGTCGAGCACGCGCACGCGCACATCCGGATAGATGATCTGCGGCAAGAGATCGACATTCAGTCGCTCAAGCGCGAAGGCCCCCAGTACCATCACCGCGAGCGTCATCATGACTACACCGATCGGATGGCGAATGGACCAGCTCGAAATGCCTGTCTGCATGGGGCGATTACCGGCGCGAGGGCCGCTGTCGGGGTGGGTGGACGTTGCCTTGGCGCGCTGGGCGACGTGCGCTGGGCGGGCGCGCAGTCGCGTTTCCCCGCTGGCTCCGTGACGGTGATCTGACCGGCAAATGTGATCTCATCCGCAGACATACGGATGCCAGCTGTGGATAATAAGAGTGCGTTGGGCTTCAGCGGTTCAGCCCCTCTCCCAACGAGGTCCGATCAACCGGTATCATTGATTCAACGCCAGAGCGAGCCCACAGAACCCATGTCACTGAAGCGCCGTGGCCGACAACCCGATCTCTTCAAGGTTCTCGTGGTCGCGTTGGCGGTTGGTATGACCCTGACGCTCGGCTACCAGATCAATCTCTACCATCTGGACCGGGCACAGCCGATGGCCGAGCGTGTGCCCATGCCGCCGATCATTGATGGCTGATCGGGCGTCCATGTGAGCATCCCTGGTTCCCCCCCTAATCCGCTCAAGGTTGGGGTCGTCGGCGTCGGTTACCTCGGACGCTTCCATGCCCTGATCTACTCGCGCCTTGCGGGCGTCGAACTCGTCGGAGTCTGCGACACCTCTGGCGAGCGTGCCGCCAGTGTCGCCCAGGAAGCCCATTGCGCGGCTTGGGATGACCCCTTGGCCCTCATCGGTCAGGTCGATGCGGTCAGCATCGCGGTGCCGACCACGGCGCATCGCGCGGTGGCTTGCGCCTATCTCGAACACGGCATCCATGTCCTGCTCGAGAAGCCGCTTGCGGTGGATGCGCGCGAGGGAGCCGAGATCGTCAGCGCCGCCGAGCGCCAGGGCGCGATCTTACAGGTCGGCCACCTAGAGCGCTTCAATGCCGGGGTCATGGCGCTGGCGGCCCGCATCAATGCCCCGCGCTATATCGAGGCGCAACGCATGGGCGGCTTTGTCGAGCGCGCGACCGATGTCGACGTGGTTGCGGACCTGATGATCCATGACATCGACATCATCCTCGCCCTGGTCGATGCCGAGCTGGTCGAGGTGCGGGCCGTGGGCACGCCGGTGTTGACGCCGCGTATCGATATCGCCAGCGCGCGGCTGCAGTTCAGCAACGGCACGGTCGCGAACACGGTGGCCAGTCGGGTCTCGGACAAGAAGACGCGGCGTATTCGGGTGTTTCAGCCGCAAGGTTATCTCTCGCTTGACTTCATCGGCCAAACCCTGGATAGCGCGGTGCCGCAACAGCGTGACGCGGGTCAACGTCCCGAGATCCAGCGCTCGCGTGTGCTGGTGGAGCCGGTGCAGCCGCTTGATCGGGAACTTGAGGCCTTTGTCCATTGTGTGCGCAAGCGCGAACGGCCACTGGTCGATGGCCAAACCGGACTGCGCGCGTTGGACGTCGCCCTGCAGGTGCAGGCGAGCATTGCCGAGCAGCAAGCCGCGATGGCGCCTGCTGCCGATGCAAGCCCCGCATCAGACCCAGCATCAAGCCCAGCGCCTAGTTAGGCGATCGACCTTAGAGGCGATTCCGAGATCCGAATCGCGGTGCCTAAGTTGCGTCCTTGAATGGCTTTTTGGGGCGCCAAACGCAGCGTTACAGCTTCCTAGCGCGCAGGCCTCATGCGCGCGCTCTAGGCGCGTGCTTGCACCATCTCCGAGGCCAGTGAAATAGCCGCATTCAGGCTGCCACCATCGGCGCGACCACTGCCGGCGAGGTCGAGCGCGGTGCCGTGATCGACCGAGGTACGGATGATCGGCAGGCCCAGGGTCACATTCACCGCCCGACCGAAGCCCAGATGCTTGAGCACCGGCAGCCCCTGATCGTGATACATCGCCAGCACCGCGTCGGCCTGCTTTAGCTGATGGGGCACGAAGGCGGTATCTGCGGGGAATGGTCCTTGCAGGTCTAGCCCTTCGGCCCGCAGCCGCGCGATCAGCGGGATCAGCACCTGCTGCTCCTCGCCGCCCAAATGGCCGCCTTCGCCGGCATGGGGATTGAGCCCGCAGACCAAGATGCGGGGCCGTGGGATGCCAAAGGCGTCGCGCAGGCTGGTGACCAAGACGCGGATGATGTGCTCGAGCCGGGGCGCGGTGATCGCCTCGGGCACTGCCGCGAGCGGCAGATGCGTGGTGGCCAGCGCAACGCGCAGGCCGGGGGCCGCGAGCAGCATCACCGGGATTGGCGCGGGCTCGGCGCCCATGGCGCACCGCTGGGCGAGGAATTCGGTATGGCCGCTGAAGGTCAAGCCCGCCTCGTTGATGATGCCCTTGTGCACCGGCCCGGTGACCAGCGCGTCCCAGCGCCCGCTGAGACACCCCGCGCAGCCCGCGCGCAGGGTGTCGAGGACATAGGTGGCATTCGCGCTGTCGAGCAGGCCGGGAACGACCGGCGCGGCGAGGGTCGCTGCGGCATCGACCAACAGCCTGCCGGGCTCTGATAGACGTGCTGGCTGCTCGGGATCAAAGGATTCCAGGGTCAGCGGTAGTCCGAGCGTTGCGGCCCGAGAGGCGAGTAGGTCGGGATCGCAGACAGCGACCAGTTCGACCGCGCGGGGCTGCTGGGCGGCGGCGATGCAGAGATCCGGGCCGATGCCCGCAGGCTCGCCGGGGGTCAGTGCCAAGCGCGGGATCTCAGTCATCGAGTTCATCCAGTCGAATATCGAGATAGGCCTCGTCGCGCAGACGCTGCAGCCACTGCTCCTTGGCCTCCTCGGCCTTGCGCAGGCGCAGCGCGTCCTTGGCCCGCAGCCGCAAGAGTTCATCGGCGGTGTCCTGATCGCGCCGCTCGTTGACCTGCAGGATGTGCCAGCCGAAGGGGCTTTCAAAGGGTTGACTGATCTCACCCGGAGCCAAGTCATCCATCTCGCGCTCGAACGCGGGCACGGTATCCCCCGGGCTGACCCAGCCGAGATCACCGCCGTTCAACGCCGAGCCGGTGTCATCGGAATGCGAACGCGCCAGGGTCGCGAAGTCATCGCCGCCGACGATGCGCATGCGTAACTGCTCCAGACGCCGTTTCGCATCCTGATCCGAAACCACCTCGCTGGTGCGGATCAGGATGTGCCGTGCCTTGGTTTGGGTCACTGGTTTGGGCGTGTCGCCCTTGATGTCGCTGACCTGAATGATGTGAAAACCGCTCGGGCTGCGAATCGGGTCGGTCAGTTCTCCACGCCCCAGGGTCTGGGCCGGGCGTGCGGCGAGGCTTGGCACCTCATCGAGCGGGAACCAACCCAGATCGCCGCCTTCCTGGGCGCGGCCACCATCGGAGTTGGCCCGCGCGAGGCGCGCGAAGTCCTCGCCCTGGCGCAAGCGCTTGACCAGTCCCCTGGCCTTGTCGCGCGCCTGCTCGACCTGCGCCTGGCTGGGGTCTTCGGGTAAGGCGATGAGGAGATGGCGCAGTCGCACCTCGTTGCGTGTGATCAGGCTGTCGCGTTCGGTTTCGACGAAGCGCTCGACCTCCTGGTCACTGACGTTGATGCCTTTGACGATCTCTTCCTGTTGCAGGCGCGAGGTGATGATCTGGCGCCGCGTATCCTCACGAAAGTCATCGAACGAGACGCCATTGGCTTCGAGCGCCGCGCGCAGTTGCATCAGATCCAAGCCGTTGCGTGCGGCGATGCTGGTCAGGGCTTCGCTCAGCGTGGCCTCGTCGACCTCGATGCCGATGGTTTGCGCGCGCTGCATCTGCAGGCGCTCGAGGATCAACTGCTCGAGAATCTGCTCCTCAAGCGTGTCGGGATCGGGGATGGGCGCGCCGCGCGCTTGCAGTTCCGGGATGAGCAGATCGATTTGCGTGTTGAGTTCGCTCTGTACGATCACGTCATCGTTGACCACGGCGACGATGGCATCCAGGGATTGCACCTGCGCCTCGGCGTTACCAAACACCATGCAGGCAGCCCAGAGCAGCAGGGCTTTAGTCGACTTGATAGCCATAGACCTCTCGTTGTAAGAAACGATCGACGGAGTTGCCAAAGGCGCCGAGGCCGGCAAGCTCCACTTGTAGCATGACCGACGTGCTCGCGGCGCTGTCGGCGCGGTGCTTGGAATGGCGCCCGAGGACGCGGACCTTCCAGCAGCATTGCCCAAACTCGAGACCGGCAAAGGCGTCGCTGGTTTCATCGGTCTCGAGCGAGTAGAGCCAGCGCCCGACAACGTTGACTTCGCGCGAAACCGGCATCTGAAAGGAGAGATCGGTGGCCTCGAAGCGGTTATCGATGCTGGTGCCACGATCATACCGATAGGCCAGGTTGAGCAGGCGTTTGGTCTCCGGCTCTCGGTAGCGGAGCTGAAGTGTGCGCCGGCCCCATTGATCGCTGTCTTGCGCCGGGTCCCACTCGACGCTCGCACGCCCGTGCCAATGCTCGAATAATTGCGCCGCGAGTTCACCGGCGATCGGCGACTCGGCGTCGACCTCCGTCGGTCGGTCGATTTGCACGCGGCGATTGGCGAAGTAGAGGATGCGGCCCACGCTCAAGCGCAGCATTTCCTCCCCAGTGCGGGCGTTCAGGAAACGCGAGCTGAGGGCGGTGGTGAGCTGATTGGCATCACCGATCCGGTCGCGGCCGGTGAACCGATTGGCGCGGAAGAGATTGGCAAAATTGAAGGTCAGTTCTGAGCTGTCGAAGACCGGTGTCGCCGACTGATCTTCATAGGGGGTGTACAGATAGTACAACCGTGGCTCCAGGGTCTGGAGCGCCTGCGTGCCGAACCAGTTGGCATCGCGCTCGAACACCAGCTTGCCGTCGACCTCGAGGGTTGGAATCGTATGGCTCGGCGAGGTCGGTTGCCCCTTGGCGGTGTTGGCCAGGTCATAGCCGCTGAGGTTGAGCGAGAGCGTGGGGATCAGGTGTCCATAGCTGCGCCGCAGCGGCAGGCTCAGGCTCGGTTGCAGCGCGAGGCGCTGGCCGTAGACGATGTGGTTGTGATCGAAGTAGTCGTACTCGGCATTGACGCGGGCGACGAGTCCATTGTCGAGCGTGACGGGATTCAGATTGAACAGCACCTGGGGCAGCCGACCATAGGGCCGTTGTTCTGGGGTAATCTCGGGGTCGACCGTCTGATAGCCTTCCAGCGCGGTTCGCAGCGTCCAGCCCTGGCCGAGATAGGTGGCCGTTCCCCGCTGCAACAGCCGCCGGGTGCTGGTGATATCGAGCCCATTGCCGAAATCCTCGAGATAGCGCTCATCGGAGACCGCGCTGAACTCCACCTGCGTATGGACGCGATCGAACCAGGTGCCGGTCTCCTCGAGGTTCAGTGCCCAGCGCGCGCCGTTGCCCTCGTACTTGGCATCATCCGGGATGATTTCGGCCTCGATGCGACCCTCATCGTGGCGCGTGAGGTAGCGCAGCTCGGTACCCATGAGCAGGCCGCGCTCGCTGAGGAAGTGCGGCGAAATCGTCGCGTCCAGATTCGGTGCGATGTTCCAGTAGTAGGGCACCACCAGCTCGAAGCCACTCTCGTCCGAGGTGCCGATGGTTGGGATCAACAAGCCGCTCTTGCGCCGATCGTCGATTGGAAAGCGCAGATAGGGGGTATACAGCACTGGAACCCCTTTGATGTGCAGCCGTGCGTCACGCGCCACGCCGATGCCCTTCTCCTGATCGAGCTTGAGTGTCGAGGCCTTGATGGACCAGGCATTGCTGCCCGGCGGACAGGTTGAGTAAACCAAGCCCTGGTAGCGCGTCTGGGACGGATTCAGCACTTCGGCGAGATCGGCCGTACCCCGCAGATTGGCGCTGTTGGAAAACCGATAGCGGACGTTTTGCATCCGGCCCTGTTGGGTCTCGAGGTTGAGCAGGGCGTCGTCGCCGATCATCCGCAGGCCCGGACGCTCCATCAGCGTTTCGCCGTCGGTCGCGATGTTGCCGGTGTTGCGATCGTAAGTGAGGCTGTCAGCCGTCACCCGCTCTTGCTCGCGGCGCACATCGACGCCGTCACTGAGCGTTAGGATGTCGGTGTCTTGTTGGTAGGTGACAGCCCCGGTCTCGATGTCGATCGGGGTCTCTGGAGCCAGTGGTGGCGCCATGGGAGCCGAGCCGAGCCGAGCTGGCCGCGGCCCGCAGAAGGTCCAGTCCCGCCCATTATGCAGACGCGCTTCGCGCTCGCTCGCCGTGGCCGGCGAGCTGCTCGTTGGCGGCGGCGCGGTGACATCGCTGCTGCTGATGTCTTGTCCTTCGCCGATGTCGTGCCCGTCATCGCGAGCGGAAGCCGAAGCCGAAGCCGAAGCCGAAGCGGTGGCCTCCGCTGTCGCCGCAGGCTGCTCAAGCAATGCGGAGCGTAGTTGCGAGGCTGGAGCTGTCACTGGCGCTGTCACTGGCGCCGGTGTGCTCTCCTCAAGCCGCTCTTGAGCTAGCGTCTGGGCGAGGGACTGATTGTGCGCCCAGAGCAAGAGGGTGGCGGCCCCCGCGAGGATTCGTCTGCGTTCCAGAGCGGTCATGCGTTCGATGGGTGATTACAGTCGCGGCGAGTAGTGAGCAAAAAAATGGGCTAGGAAAGATGCGGGGCGCCTGTCTTGCGCCACAGGCGGCAAAATCAGTGTAAGGTCGCACATCCGCCGCAGCGCGGCAAACTCAGGCGCCTCTGGTGCCATTGGCAGCCAACGCCTACGTTGAGCCCAGCAGCGTCCTGCAGTGAAGACGTCCATCAACGACTTCCCGACTTGAACGCCACCGTCCGACCATCATCGGGAAGTAGAAAATGGGCAGCTACATTGGGCCAATAGCGTTTGATCAGTGAGGAGGCAGTGTGGCGGACGAACGACAGGCTCTCTTAGAGCATTGGCTGGCACAGGAACTCGGCGAGGGCGTCGGGCCGCTGTTGCCGGCGTCGGCCGATGCGAGCTTTCGTCGCTATTGGCGCTTTGCCTATCAGGAACGCACGTTGATTGCGGTCGACGCGCCGCCCGAGCACGAGGATAGCGCTCGCTTTGTACGGCTAGCGCGCGCGTTTCGCAACGCTGGGCTGAACGCGCCCGAGATGCTGGCCGAGGATCTTGCACGTGGGTTCCTGGTCGTCTCCGATCTGGGCGGACAGACTTATCTGAACGCGCTGATACCCTTTCAGGCTTCGGCTCAGGTTCCAGCTCGGGCCGACGCCCTCTATGGCGACGCGATCATCGCGCTGATCAAGCTCCAGCTCGGGCTGCCGACCGATGGGCTACCGGTCTACGACGCGGCCTTCCTGCGCCGCGAACTCAACCTGTTCCGTCAGTGGCTGCTCGCGCGGCTGCTGCGGATCGAGCTGTCCGAGCGCGAGGTTCGGGATCTCGAGGACCTGTTCGCTCAGCTCATCGAGAACGCGCTGGAGCAACCGCGCGTCGCCGTGCATCGCGACTTCCACAGTCGCAACCTGATGCTGACCGAGGTCGCCAATCCAGGCATCCTCGACCTGCAGGATGCGGTGTCGGGGCCGCTCACCTACGATCTCGCCTCGTTGTTGAAGGACTGTTATATCGCCTGGCCGCGCGAGCGCGTGCTGGGCTGGCTCGATGACTACGCCAAGCAGGCGCGGGCGGCTGGGCTGCTGGGGGAAACCGATGGACCCCAGCTCCTGCGCTGGTTCGACCTGATGGGGGCGCAGCGCCATCTCAAAGCCGCCGGCATCTTCGCCCGCTTGGCCGTGCGCGATGGCAAGCGCGGCTATTTGGCGGACCTTCCTCGTACCCTCGGCTATCTGCGCGAGCTTGGATCGCTCTATCCCGAGCTACAGCCGCTGGCGAGGCTGATCACTCAACGGCTCGTTCCGCGCTTGAGCGCGCGATGACCGATATCGCGCCGGTAGAAGGCGTCCGCAAACTGAATCTGCTCGGCGCGTGCGTAGGCATTGGCGGCGGCCTCGCCGATATCGGCGCCGAGCGCGGTGACACAGAGCACGCGGCCGCCGTTGGTGAGCGTCTGCTCGCCATCTCGTTTGGTGCCGGCATGGAAGACCTTGGCCTCTTGCTCGCCCGTGTCCGTGCGTGTACCTGTGCCTGTGCCTGTATCCGTGCCCGTACTCATGCCAATATTCGCAGCGCTAGTCTCCGCCTTGCTGTCGCTGTCGCGAGCGGCATCGAGGCCGCTGATCGGATGACCTTTGGCATAGTCGCCGGGATAACCACCGGCAGCCATCACCACTCCGAGCGCGGCCTGATCGCGCCAGCGGGCTTCAACCTCGGTCAGCCGCCCATCGGTCGCGGCCAGGCACAGCTCGAGCAGGTCGCTCTCTAGGCGCATCAGGATCGGCTGGGTCTCGGGATCGCCGAGACGACAGTTGTACTCGAGCACGCGTGGTGTCCCGTCCGCATCGATCATCAGCCCCGCGTAGAGAAAGCCGACGTAGGGCAGGCCCTCGGCGCGGAGTCCGGCCACCGTGGGCTCGATCACCTCGCGCATGATCCGCTGTTCCAATGCAGGCGTCACGATGGGCGCGGGCGAGTAGGCGCCCATGCCGCCGGTGTTCGGGCCGCGATCGCCCTCATCGCGCGCCTTGTGGTCCTGCGAGGTGGCCAGCGGCAGCACCTGCTCGCCACTCACCAGCACGATGAAACTGACCTCCTCGCCGAGCAGCTTGTCCTCGATCACCACCCGGGCGCCTGCCTCGCCGAAGCGACCCTGACCGAGCATCGCCTCGACTGCGGCGCGCGCTTCAGCGAGCGTCTCGGCGACCACCACGCCCTTGCCGGCGGCCAGGCCATCGGCCTTCACCACCACCGGCGCGCCGACCTGGTCCAGATAGGCCAGCGCCTGCTCGCGCTCCTCGAAGGTCCGATAGGCGGCGGTCGGGATGCCGTGGCGCTGCATGAAGGCCTTGGCGAAGTCCTTCGAGCCTTCGAGCCGGGCGGCCTGCCGCGAGGGACCGCAGCAACGCAGGCCAGCGGCGACCAGCGCATCGCTGACGCCAGCGACCAGCGGTGCCTCCGGGCCGATGATGCAGAGATCGATCTGCTGGTCGCGGGCGAAATCGATCAGCGCCTCGGCGTCGGTCGGGTCCAGATCGACGTTCTCGACCCCGGTTTCGACGAGGGTGCCGCCATTGCCGGGGGCGACGAAGACCTGATCGGCCTGTGGCGATTGGGCGATTTTCCAGGCCAGGGCGTGCTCGCGGCCGCCGGCGCCGATGATGAGGATATTCATAAGGACGTCTACCGAATTGGGGGTTGCTGTGGGACTTATGCGGGACTGATCGCGGCCCTGCTCGTCTTTCGCCCGTCTTCGGCGGCGTACAGGACAAGCGGCCGAGGCAAAATCATGACGGCGGATTCTAGAGCCATCATGATCGCGGCGCGAGGTTGCGAGGGCGGTGATGGCGATCTGCTTGGCAGAGTGAAGACCGCCTGCTCGTCTGCTAAGGTCGACGGGAGTCGTCTGGAGAGATACTCTCGCCGCTGATAGCGGTGCGGGTGACGCGCTCGCTCCATTGATCGCCATTGAGGAAACGCCATGCACCTGCAGCCCGTGATCCTGTCTGGAGGCTCCGGCACCCGGCTCTGGCCGCTCTCGCGCGAGGCCTACCCAAAACAGTTCCTGCCGCTGACCGGCGCCAACACCCTGCTGCAAGACACGGCGCTGCGCCTCGATGGCCTGGTCGAGGAGCATCCGCGCTTAGGGGTCTTGCCGCGCGATCCGATCGTGGTCTGCAACGAGGCGCATCGATTCCTGGTGGCCGAGCAGATGCGGCTGATCGGGCGCACGCCGGCGGCAATCCTGCTCGAACCCTTCGGCCGCAATACCGCGCCCGCGCTCACGTTGGCCGCCCTGAGTGCGGTCGCCGCCGATGACGATGACCCGATCCTGCTGGTGGCGCCCGCCGATCATGCCATCGCCGATGGCGAGGCGTTTCGCCAGGCCGTTGCCGATGGGGCGGTGTTGGCAGAGCAAGGCGCCGTCATCACCTTCGGCATCGTGCCAGCCAAACCCGAGACCGGCTACGGCTATATCCAGCAGGGCGAGGCGCTGGATAATGCCGATCTCAACGGCGCCGCCTATCGCCTGCACGCCTTCGTCGAGAAGCCCGAGCGCGCCACCGCCGAGCGCTATCTGGCCAGCGGCGAGTATCTCTGGAACAGCGGTATCTTCATGCTGCGCGCCTCGGTTTGGCTGACGCTGATTCGACGCTTCCGCCCCGAGATCGCCGAGGCCTGCGCGGCGGCGATGGACGCGGTGCGCGGTGATGGCGAGTTCCGCCGGCTGGATGCCACCCTGTTCAAGGCCTGCCCCAGTGATTCGATCGATTACGCGGTGATGGAGCGGCTCTCGCAGGCCGAGGCTGCGTCCGAGCATCCAGCGATTGTCTTGCCGCTCGAGGCCGGTTGGTCCGATGTCGGCGCCTGGTCCGCACTCTGGGAGGTGCGCGAGCAGGATGGTGATGGCAACGTGCTCGATGGCGATGCCTTCGTGCACGAATCACGCAACAACTTGCTCATCGCGCAGAGCCGGCTGTTGGCTGCGGTTGGCGTCGATAACCTGATCGTGGTCGAGACGCCGGATGCGGTGCTGGTGGCCAATCGTGAGCGCGCGCAGGATGTCAAGGCGGTGACCAAGTTCCTCAGCGAGGCGCAGCGCAACGAGCATCGTCATCATCAACGCGTGCATCGCCCCTGGGGCGCGTTCGAGTCGATCACCCTAGGTGATCGTTATCAGGTCAAGCGCTTGACGGTGAAGCCCGGCGAGGCGCTCTCGAAGCAGATGCATCATCACCGCGCCGAACACTGGGTGGTGGTCTCAGGCACCGCCAAGGTGACTAACGACGACAAGACCTTCCTGCTGACCGAGAACCAGTCGACCTATATTCCGGTCGGCACTACCCATCGGCTCGAGAATCCGGGCACCATCCCGCTCGAGATCATCGAAGTGCAATCCGGCAGCTATCTGGGCGAGGATGACATCGTGCGCTTCGACGATCTCTATGATCGTGGCGGCGATAGCGGTTGTTGAGCGGGCGCGCGCGCTGACGCGTCGAGCCAAGGCGCTGGCCGCGCCGGCCGGCTTCGGCTACTATCGCGGGCTTTTGTCAGCAGGGCACCAACATGGGCTTCAAATGCGGCATCGTCGGGCTGCCCAACGTCGGCAAGTCCACCTTGTTCAACGCGCTCACCAAATCGGGCATCGCGGCCGAGAATTATCCATTCTGCACCATCGATCCGAATGTCGGGATGGTGCCATTGCCGGATGAGCGCCTCAATGTGATCGCCGGCATCGTCAAGCCGGCCAATGTGATCCCGACCACCATGCAGTTCGTCGACATCGCCGGGCTGGTGGCTGGCGCCTCCAAGGGTGAAGGGCTCGGCAACAAGTTCCTCGCCAACATCCGCGAGACCGATGCCATCGCCCATGTGGTGCGTTGTTTCGAGAACGACGATGTGGTGCATGTCGCCGGTCGGGTCGATCCGATTGGCGACATCGAGGTCATCGACACCGAGCTGGCGCTGGCCGACATGGAGACGGTCGGCAAGGCGCTGGAGAAGGCGATCAAGCAGTCCAAGACCGGCGACAAGACCCAACTCGCGCGCAAGGCCCTGCTGGAGCGGGTCAGCGCGCATCTCGATCAGGGGTTGCCGGTGCGGGCGATGGATCTCGGCGCCGATGAGCGTACCGAATTGCGCGAGCTATTCCTGCTCACCGCCAAGCCGACCATGTACATCGCCAACGTCGCCGAGGACGGCTTCGAGGACAATCCGCTGCTCGAGCGTATCGGCGCGCATGCGGCGGGCGAGGGGGCCGTGGTGGTGCCGGTCTGCGCTGCCATTGAGGCCGATATCGTCGAACTCGAGGAGGCCGAGCGCGCCGAGTTCATGGCCGATCTTGGGCTGGAAGAACCGGGCCTGAATCGGGTGGTGCGCGCTGGCTACCGGCTGCTCGGGCTCGAGACTTACTTCACCGCCGGCCCCAAGGAGGCGCGTGCCTGGACCATCCCGGCCCGCGCCACCGCACCGCAGGCCGCTGGCGTGATCCACAGCGATTTCGAGCGCGGCTTCATCCGCGCCGAGGTCATCGCCTATGAGGACTTCGTCGCCTGCAAAGGCGAGCAGGGCGCTAAAGAGGCCGGCAAGCTGCGCAGCGAAGGCAAGGACTACATCGTCAAGGACGGCGATGTGGTCCACTTCCGCTTCAACGTCTAGCCCGTGGCTGTCAGCAGTGACTTGACCTGCCGCTTCTGTCGGGCTATTCTGTTCGGCCTTTCTGGCTACGTAGCTCAGTTGGTTAGAGCGCGGCACTCATAATGCCGATGTCGCTAGTTCGAATCTAGCCGTAGCCACCAGAAAAACCCAATCAAAAAAGCCGCTTGCGAGCGGCTTTTTTGTGCCTGATCGATCCGTGAAATGGGCACGCCGTTTAAGCGGCGGCTGCTGAATTTAAAAAATCCCGTTCGCGTTGAAGCTCTGCGTATATTGCTTATCAGTGCCTTTGATGTGCCGGTTGAGCCAGTTGCGGATGAAGGCGAGCGTCTCAACGGTCAAGAATGCCTTGCCCGTGTGACGCTTATCCTGCAGCTCGGCGAGCCTGTTGACGAAGGCATGATGCTCCATGATGTGGCTTTGCGTGTCGGGGTAGTTGATCGCATGAAAATGGCTTTCCTCGTCCTTAAAGTGCGTTTCCGTGTACTCGACGAGTTCATCGAAGATCAGATCCAGGACATCATTGCCTTTGCCGCGTGACATCGCCCCGTGCAGCTTGTTGTAGAGCGCAATCAGTTGGCGATGCTGCCGGTCGATCTCCGCGACATTGACGCTGTAGCTGTCGTTCCACTCGATGAGCGGTGCTGAGCTGTCGCCACTGGGCCTTGTTTGAGCAGCGACTCCGGTGGCTGGAGCAAGGGGTGTTTTCTGCATGTGGATCGTGCGAACCTCTCAGGTGTACGGCTGGCTGATGGGAGCCCTCTGGAAAAGACGGAGCAGTCCTGACGCCTGGGTGCTGTGCGCTTCTCAGCCTCGGCAGGCGCGTGACCTTGGCTTGAATATCACTGTTGAGTCTACTCCGAAAAGCCCGAAATGGCTGTCCGCGAGCGCGGTTGAGTCGATAACGGGCGACGCATCAGCGCGACATCCTTGGCCGGAATGATGCAGCTGAAGCCGCGTTCGGCGGCGAGGTAGCGCAGCGTGTCCTCGCGGTAGAAGACGACATGGGTCGGATCGCGTCGATAGTGCCAGTGGGCGAAGCGGCTGTCGTCGTTCTGGAAGCAGGTCATCAGCGCCAGCCAGCCGCCAGGGCGCAGCAGTACGCCGAGCCGATCGAACTCTTCGGCGGGGCGATGGAAGTGCTCGGCGGTTTCGGTGCAGGTGATGAAGTCGTAGCTTTCTTGCAGGGGCGCGGGGTCGGGTTGGAAGAAGGGGTCATAGAGCGCGACTCGGTGCCCGCTTTCGCGCAGCATGTCGGCGAGTGCTGGACCTGGGCCGCAGCCGTAATCGAGCCCTTGTGAGTTTGGCGCCAAGCGTTCGAGCAGCGGCTCGGCGAGTCGACTCAGGAAGCGTCGGTAGCCGGCGTCGGCGGGGTCGTTGCGATGCTGGCAGTAGTGGCTCAGCTCTTCGTCTGGCGAGGGGTGCTGACGCGGATCGAGGAAGCGCGCCGAGCAGCGCGGGCAGCGCCAGTAGTCGCGCCCGTCGACCTGCAGGAAAGGCTCGGGGTGCGCGGTGCGGCATATTGGGCAAGCCATGCCTTGCCTGTCAAAGACCGACTCGCGCGTCGAGTTCTTCTCGGCATGATCCATGTCGGCGTGGTGCTTGCGCGCTGTCATCCTTTTGCCTGATGAGCCGAGTGAATTCATGGCGGGCCTGCGTCGCGCTGACGGCGCTGCAGGCTCGATGCCTGGCGGCGGCGCAGGCTTGATCCCGTATGCTAAGGGGTTTGGTGGTGCGGAGCACAGGGCACCCGTGGCGACCGTCGACGATCCGAGGATAACAACCCATGTCTGAAAGTCCCGAGCCCGATATCGAGCATTTCCGCGCCAAGCTGTTGCAGCTGCGTGCCGACTTGTTAGGGCTGGCGGAAGAACGCAATGCCGCGACGGCAACGGTGGTGCTGGACCAGACCAGCGTCGGCCGGCTGTCGCGGATGGACGCGATGCAGCAGCAGGCGATGGCGCAGGACTCGCGCCAGCGCGCCGAGCAGTCGCTGCGGCGTATCGAGGCGGCACTGCGTCGCTGTGACGATGGCAGCTATGGCGAGTGTCAGGATTGCGGCGAGCTGATCAATCCGCGCCGGCTGGAACTCGATCCGGCGGCGATGCTTTGCATCGGCTGCGCGGAGGCGCGTGATCGCTGACGGCGTCGCTGCCTTGGTCAGGTTGGAGCCTTGTTTTGCATCCACTGCGTCGTCATCGGCGGTGAATGGCGCGCGGCCTGCCTCCTTATCGGAAGAGGCCGGCTTTTGTGCGAGGCCATCAACCGTTGACGGGTATCGAGAAGGTCCAAAAGTTGACAATGAAGTGGACAATGATACTGGCGACATAAC
>NZ_JCAQIA010000034.1:0-38322 GCF_059621085.1 Halochromatium sp. NSM3
TCAACGGAGAGCGAATGACCGAATGAACACCTTTGCGTATGAAATTCGGAGCAGTCGTCGGAATCCATCCCGTTGCACGTCGTCGAGGCCGAGCTATCGCTGGCCGAGGTCTACGACAAGGTGGAGCTGTTGAGCTAGCGTTCGCGCGCCTGAGAATTGATCTCAGAACCAAAACTCCGGATAACGCCGACCACCCGGGGTGTTGCTGATCCGTTCTGGGGCAGCCATCTTGGTGTTGACTGGCTTCATTGGCGCTGGCGACATCCTCTAAGGAACCGATGATCTATCAGCCCAATCGGCGTAGGAGCGGCGAGCGAGGCCGATTTTTCGGCGCAATGCGAGTTTTTCGCGATAAAGATGCCTGATTGGAGCCGATTTCACCTCATTTCTGCCTGGCGCCCGGATATTGGGCGCACCTCTCCTGTCACTGGCCCAACAATGGCTTGCGCAGCAGGTAGAGGTTGGCCAGTGCAAACAGCACTTGCCAGTGCACGCTGTTCTTCTTCAGCCCCTTGTAGCGGACCTTCTTGTGGCCGAAGAGGTTCTTGACCACGTGGAAGGGATATTCCACGCGCGAGCGAATCTGGGCCTTGCGCCGCTCGAATGCGCGTGTGAGGTCTTTCAGGGTGCCGTCGGCCATTGTCTTGACTTGGCTGCGCTTGGCGGCGATGAACCCGTCGATCTCGCGCTTGTTGAGCGCTTCGCGCTTCTCAGCGCCAAGGTAGCCCGCATCGGCAAAGACCTGCGTCTCCCCGCCGTGCAGCAGGTGCTCGGTGGCGTTGATATCGGCGACATTGGCCGCCGTGCAGTGCACGCTGTGCACCGCGCCACTGTCACGGTCGGTGCCGATGTGCGCCTTCATGCCGACATACCATTGGTTGCCCTTGCGCGTGGAGTGCATCTCAGGATCGCGCTGTTTCTTGGCGTTCTTGGTCGAGGACGGGGCGGCGACGAGGGTGGCATCGACCAGGGTGCCTTGGCTGAGCAGCAGCCTGCGGGCCTTGAGCCCGGCGTTGACCCGCTCGAGCAACCGTTGGCCAAGATCGTTCGCCTCGAGCAGGCGGCGGAACTTGGGCAGGGTGGTGGCATCGGGCACCGAGTTCTGCAGCAGGTCGATGCCAAGAAAGCCGCGAAAGGCTTGGCTGTCGTAGACGGCGTCCTCGAGCGCCTCGTCGGCCAAGGCGAACCACTGCTGCAGGAAGTACAGGCGTAGCAGGCGCTCAAGCGGCACCGGTGGGCGCCCGCGACCGCGACCATGCTCCTGATAATAGTGGGGGCGGACCACCTCCAGCAGCTCCTCCCAGGCCACCACCTGCTCCATCTCGGCGAGAAACCGGTCCCGGCGCGTGCGCTTGCGCTTGTTGGCATACTCAACCTGGGAGAAGGTCAGTTGTTGGTGCATCCTGAGGGCTCCAGAGCAGGTGGGACGGGCGATGCTTAGGATATCAGCCTGGCCCTATCGGTCGCCGGAATAAATCATCGTTTCCCTAATGCTCGCCCTTGGTGCGCAGCAGCCCAGCCAGCGCGTGCTTCCGATATTTGGACAGATACCTGCGCGCGCCATCGTGCTGTCGCCTTAGCTGGCGCTTGCTTGACTGTCGCCCGTGCTCAGCTTCAGGCTGTCGATTGAGCACGCAGTGACCTGATCAGCATGGATGATCCGTTTGCATCCCCCGATTTCATCCCAACCCCCGCCCCTTTCATTTCCAGCCAGATCCTGATGAGCGAATATCAATCCTTCGAATTCCAAGCCCTCGACCGACCATTGAGCGCCGAGGAGATGGCCGAGCTGCGACGCTGCTCGACACGCGCCGAGATCACCCCGACCCGGTTCTGGAACGAGTACCAGTGGGGCGACTTCAAGGGCAACCCGCAGCGTTGGATAGAGCGCTATTTCGATGCCTTCCTCCACGTCGCCAACTGGGGCACGCACTGGCTGGCTCTCGTCCCTGATCGGTGTGCGCGCGAGCCTGATGCGAGGCGACCGTCGCAGTCTGTATCTCGGCTGGCTGTCGCAGGCCGGCGCCGGCTTTCTGGATGAGGTCTCTGATGAGCCACCGGTTCCGCCCGGGCTTGGCGAGCTGGATGCGACCCATCGCGCCTTGGCCGATTTCCTGCGCATCTCGAACGATTTGGTTGTCGCCGCCTCGGAGTCCAGTGCATCGCTGCAAGCGCGAGGGGTTGGCGCGGCTGATATCACGCGCTGGGTGACCGAGCGCTCGGCGACCGAGAAAGATGCCCTGCTGACTGATCTGATCGTCGGCGACCAACCACACCGCCTCGCGGTGCTGCGGCAGCGGATCGAGCGCGAGCTGAATCCGCCCGCTCTCGGGGACGGCTCGGATGCACGCAGGACGGTGGGTGAACTGCTCGCGCGCGCCGACACCCTCAGCCGCGAGCGTCGGGCACGCGAGACGGCGGCACGCGCTGCCGAACAGGCGCGCAAGGCAGCCGAGGCCGCTGCGGCGCGCAAACGCTCTCTTGCCGCGCTACGTGGTCAAGAGGAGGCGCTATGGCGCAAGGTTGATGACTTGATCGACCATCGCCAAGCGTCCTCCTACCAGGAAGCGGTAGAGCGGCTCAAGGACCTGCGCGATCTCGCGGAAGCCGATGGCACACTCGATGCCTTTTCCGCGCGCCTTCGACGGCTGCGGGACATGCAGGGTCGCAAGCCAGCGCTCATGCGCCGGCTTGATCAGGCCGGGTTGGTTGACTGATCGGCGGTTTGGCTTGTATGGAAGACGATACTCATAGAAGCCCTGATGGACATCGCAAGGAATCCGACTCAACCGCTGAGAAATAGGGACAAGGCAGGTACGAGGACGCGAGCTAGTACAAAGAAAAAGCGCTTCGGTTTCCCGTAAGCGCTTGTTTCTATTGGCTCCCCGAACTGGACTCGAACCAGTGACCCACTGATTAACAGTCAGTTGCTCTACCAACTGAGCTATCGGGGAATAGACTGAGCCGCATACTCTAGCGGCCCTCTTTCTTCGAGTCAAGCGTTTCTTGCGTGAGCCTGTGCTCAACCCTTAAGAGGCTGTCGGGGAAGCGCGGTCTCTGAAGATAACGTCTAGAGGGACCGATGGCGCAAACACTGGGTTGATAGTGAGTTGATGAGCCTAGTATCGATAGAGGAAATCAGGGAGCGCGCCGCGTTTCGGTGCATAATAGGCGCTGCCCCATCGCCCATCCTTGCCTCATCGATTTTGTGTCAGCCAATGGCTCGATCCGCCGTTGGCCGCTTTGGAGTTTTTCGTCCCGTGACCGAGCAATTACGCAACATCGCCATCATCGCCCACGTCGATCATGGCAAAACCACCCTCGTCGATGAGCTGCTGTCCCAATCGGGCACACTCGGAGAGCGTTTCGGCCCGGTCGAGCGAGTCATGGACTCTAACGACCTAGAGCGCGAGCGCGGGATTACCATCCTGTCGAAGAACACCGCGATCGACTGGAATGGCTACCGCATCAATATCGTCGATACCCCCGGCCATGCCGATTTTGGTGGCGAGGTCGAGCGCGTGCTGTCGATGGTCGATTCGGTGCTGCTGCTGGTCGATGCCCAGGAGGGGCCGATGCCGCAGACCCGCTTCGTTACCAGCAAGGCGTTCCAGCATGGGCTGCGGCCGATCCTGGTGGTCAACAAGGTCGACCGGCCAGGCGCGCGGCCGAGCTGGGTGGTCGATCAGGTCTTCGATCTGTTCGATCGGCTCGGCGCGACTGATGAGCAACTCGATTTCCCGATCATCTATGCCTCGGCCATCAACGGCTATGCCGGCCTTGAGGAGGATGTGCACGAAGGCACCATGACGCCGCTGTTCGAGGCCATCGTCGAGCATTGTCCGCCACCGGAGGTGATCCCGGACGCGCCCTTCCAGATGCAGGTCTCGACGCTGGACTATTCGAGCTTCGTCGGCGCCATCGCGGTCGGCCGCATCCGCCGCGGCATCGTCAAGCCGAATCAGCAGATCACCGTGATCAAACGCGATGGTCGGACGCACAAGGCCAAGGTCGGGCTGGTCTACGGCTATCTGGGGCTGGATCGCTTCGAGGTGCCGAGCGCTCATGCGGGCGATATCGTCGCGCTGACCGGCATTGATGCGCCGAATGTCTCGGATACGCTGTGCGACCCGAGCGCGGTCGAGGCGCTGCCGTCGCTGACCGTCGATGAGCCGACGGTGTCGATGACCTTCCAGGTCAACACCTCGCCATTCGCGGGCAAAGAGGGTAAGTACCTGACCTCGCGTCAGCTCAAGGACCGGCTCGAGCGCGAGCTGATCCACAATGTCGCGCTGCGGGTGGAGGAGGGCAACGACCCGGAGAAGTTCCGCGTCTCCGGCCGCGGCGAATTGCATCTGTCGATCCTGCTCGAGAACATGCGCCGCGAGGGCTATGAGCTGGCGGTCTCGCGCCCGGAGGTCATCTTCCGCGAGATCGACGGCGAGATCTGCGAGCCTTACGAGCAGTTGACCGTGGATATGGACGAGACCAGCCAGGGCGCGATCATGCAGGCGCTCGGCGAGCGTCGCGCCGAACTCAAGGACATGGTGCCGGACGGCAAGGGCCGGGTGCGGCTCGACTACGAGGTGCCGTCACGCGGGCTTATCGGTTTCCAGACCGAGTTCATGTCGCTGACCTCGGGCACTGGGCTCAAATACCACGTCTTCGACCATTACGGCCCGGCACACGCAGGCGGTATCGCCAAGCGCCGCAATGGCGCGATGATCGCCAATGCCCAGGGCAAGGTGCTCGGCTATGCGCTGTTCAATCTACAGGATCGTGGCCGAATGCTCGCCGCGCCGGGCGACGAGGTCTATGAGGGACAGATCGTTGGTATCCACTCGCGCGATAACGATCTGGTCGTCAATCCGCTCAAGGCCAAGCAGTTGACCAATATCCGCGCCGCTGGTTCCGATGAGAACATCCTGCTGACGCCGCCGATTCGCTTCACTCTCGAGCAGGCGCTGGAGTTTATCGAGGACGACGAGCTGGTCGAGATCACCCCGAGCGCGATCCGAATCCGCAAGCGCTTCCTGAAGGAGCATGAGCGCAAGCGGGCCGGACGGGGATGAGTTCTCGCTTCAAGCCGCTCGATGATTCGGTCTCAGATGGGCGCAGACGGTAGGTGCTACAGGGCGTCAAATATTGACCGCAGCAGTGTCTTTTGTTTCCAAGAAGATGATCGTGGACTCCCCAGCGTTGTTAGATCGCCGCCTATCCGTCGCGCCGATGATGGACTGGACGGATCGGCACTTCCGCTACTTCGCGCGACTGCTCTCGCGGCACACGCTGCTCTACACCGAGATGGTCACCACCGGCGCGTTGATCCACGGCGATCGCGCGCGCTTCCTGCGCTACGATTCGGCCGAGCATCCGGTCGCACTGCAGCTCGGCGGCTCCGATCCCGCCGAGCTTGCACGCTGCGCGCGCATGGGCGCCGACTGGGGCTACGACGAGATCAACCTCAACGTCGGCTGCCCATCGGATCGGGTACAAAACGGGCGCTTCGGCGCTTGCCTGATGGCCGAGCCTGCGTTGGTGGCGGACTGCGTGGCGGCAATGAAGGCAGCGGTTGCGATTCCGGTCACAGTCAAGAGTCGCATCGGTATCGACGATCGCGATCGTTACGAGGAGCTGGTTGTCTTCACCGAGCGAGTGTCAGCGGCCGGCTGCGATGCGCTGATCGTGCATGCGCGCAAGGCCTGGCTGCAGGGGCTGAGTCCGCGCGAGAACCGCGAGGTGCCGCCACTGCGCTGGGATTGGGTGCTGGCGCTGAAGCGGGATTTTCCGGCGCTGCCAATGGTGCTGAACGGTGGTGTCACCCGGTTGGAACAGGTCGCGGAGCTGTTGGTGTCGCTCGACGGCGTGATGATCGGCCGCGAGGCCTATCAGAACCCCTGGCTGCTGGCCGATGCGGACCAGCGTCTCTTCGGTACCACGAATCCGGTCTCAACGCCGCAACAGGCGTTGGCCGCTTTCATGCCCTATGTTGAGCGCCAACTGGCCGAGGGCGTGCCACTGGCATCAATGACTCGGCATCTGCTCGGCCTCTTCCATGCCTGTCCAGGCGCCAAGGCCTGGCGGCGAACGCTGAGCGAGCAGGCGCATCGCCCTAGCGCCGGAATCGAGGTGCTAACCACGGCGGCCTCTCAGGTGAATCCACGCGCGTCCGAGTCCGAGTTCGCTGATCGTGCATCCCTAGGACGTTCGGTTGGCGCCCGATGAGCTGGCTGCTGCTCGCGCTGCTCTGCGCCTTCAGCGTGGCCTCAGCCGATGCGGCCACCAAGGCCTGGCTGCAGGGCTTCTCGGCGCGCGAGCTGACCCTGATCCGCTTCACGCTCACCGGCGCGCTCTTGTCGCCGTTGCTGTTCTGGCTGCCGAACCCAAGCGCGTTGCCAGCGTCATTCTGGGGATGGCTCACGCTCCTGGTGCCACTGGAGATCGGCGCCATGCTGCTCTACATGGCGGCCATTCGTGATCATCCGCTCTCGCTGACCCTGCCGTATCTCGCCTTTACGCCGGTGTTCTCGATGGTGATCGCGGCGCTTTTGCTCGGCGAGCGGGTGAGCCTGCCCGGCTCGATCGGTGTGTTGCTGATCGTTGCCGGCGCCTGGCTGCTCAACGTCGAGCACGCGCGGCGCGATGACTGGCGCACCTGGCTGCGGCCGCTCGGCGCGATTCGCTGGGAGGCCGGCTCGCGCATGATGCTCGGCGTGGCGCTGCTCTACGGGCTGACCTCGACCCTTGGCAAGGTGGCCTTGCTGTATCTGCCCTCGGCCGCGTTTGGCGCCTTCTATTTCGCGATCATCGGTCTGCTGGCGATTCCGCTCCTGGTGCTGGTGCCGATCGGCGGGGCGCGGTTGTCGCCGCGCCCCGCGTTGCGGCGCTTGGTCCGCCGGCCCGGTGCCGTGCTCGCGGTCGCGGCGCTCAATGGGGTCATGGTGGTGACGCATTTCATGGCGCTGCGTCTGACCGAGGTGGCCTATATGATCGCAGTCAAGCGCAGCAGCCTGCTGTTCGGCATCCTCTACGGGGCGCTGCTGTTTCGCGAGTCGAATCTGGCGAGCCGGATGCCGGGTGGACTGCTCATGGTGAGCGGCGTTTTCGTCATCCTGCTGGCCGGTTGAGCGCCTCGCGTGAATGGTTTATCCCGACTCACGCCACTGCACATGCCGATCTTCCACGGAAATCGGTGCAGAGCGTGCCACCTTTGACCAGATCGCGGGGGGGGGGTTGCCAAGACACAAGCGTGCTGACTTTTTATCAACATTGAACATGGTCGAGTCCGAGCTGAAAACCGCCTTCCCGCCGATTGTCGCCCCTGACGCACGGCTGCTGATCCTGGGCTCGATGCCCGGCGAGGCCTCGCTGCGCCAGCAGCAATACTATGGCCATCCGCGCAACGCCTTCTGGCCGATCATGGGCGAGCTATTCGGGATTCTGCCGCAGGCGGACTATGACGCGCGCTGCGCGGCGCTGAAGGCGCGCCGGATCGCGCTCTGGGACGTCATCGCGGCCTGCGAGCGCCCCGGCAGTCTGGATCAGGCGATTCGACCGGAGACGGTTCGCGTCAATGACTTCGCCGCCTTCTTTGCCCTGGCCCCATCGGTCGATCACCTCCTGTTCAACGGCGGCACCGCCGAGCGTGACTATCGGCGCCGGGTGCTGCCGATGCTTCCCGCGCGGTATCGGCAGATGACGGCGCATCGCCTTCCCTCGACCAGCCCAGCCAACGCCGGGCTGCGCTTCGAGCAGAAGCTTGCGGCCTGGCGTCAACGGCTGGAGTGGCTAGCTGGCTAGAGCCGCCTGTCGGGCCGTCTGTGGGGCCGGCTGAGACTCAGTGCTCCCCGTCGCTGGACTGATAGCCACAGCGGGCGATGCCGCTGCCGGGAATCGGGGTCGAGTCATCATTGAGCGCCGCGCGCAGCCGATCGCAGACGGTCTTCAGCACCTTGATGCGCGCGAAGGGCTTGTCGTCGCCCTCGACTAGGGTCCAGGGCGCATATTCGGTGCTGGTGCGGGCGATCATCTCGTTGACCGCCACCTTGTAGAGCGGCCATTTCTCGCGGTTGCGCCAGTCTTCATCGGTGATCTTGTACTGCTTGTAAGGGGTGTTTTCACGATCCTGGAAGCGCCGCAGTTGCTCATCCTCGCTGACATGGAGCCAGAACTTGAGCAGGATCGAGCCGTTCTCGACCAGTTGTTCCTCGAAGTCGTTGATCTCGGTGTAGGCGCGGCGCCACTCCGCTTCGCTGGCGTAGCCTTCGACGCGCTCGACCAGGACGCGCCCGTACCAGGAGCGATCGTAGATGATGATGTTGCCGGCGCGCGGCAGATGGCGCCAGAAGCGCCACAGATAGTGATGCGCCTTCTCCTCGTCGGTGGGCGCGGCGATCGGGATGGTGCGATAGAGGCGCGCGTCGAGCGCATGCGTGAGGCGGCGGATGGCGCCACCCTTGCCGCCCGCGTCGACGCCTTCGAACACCAGCACCGTGGTGCGCTGCTTGTTGTAGGCCGTCCAGGCCAGCTCGTTGATCTCGCGCTGGTATTGCTTCAACGCCTGCTTGTAGTCATCGCGCTCGAGGGTTTGGCTCAGGTCCAACTGATCGAGCAGGGTGATCTGGGCGCTCGCCGATTCGGGCAGGTTGAGCGGATCAGCGGTCGCCGGCGGCTCCGTCGCCAGCGGCTGCTGGAGCCGGGCGCGGATGGCTTGCAGCAAGGTCTTGCCGACGGTGAGATCGCGATAGCGTTTGTCCTCGGCCTCGATCAGATACCAGGGCGCGATGCCGCGGTCGCTTTGGCGGATGATGCGCTCGGCGACGTACTCGAAGAGTTGATACTGTTCGCTGAATTTCGATTTCTTCGGCAGCATCTTCCAGCGGCTGCGATCATCGCGCGAGAGTTCCTTGAGTCGGCTTTTTTGGTCTTCCTCCGAGAGGTGGAACCAGAACTTCACCACCAAGGCGCCGTCGTGGGTCAGTGAGCGCTCGAAATCGACGATGCGCGCCAGCTCGGCGTCGAGCGCGGCATCGTCGCACTCGCCGCGGAAGCGATGCTCGATCGGCGCCAGGTACCAGCCGCCGAACAGGATGGCGATCTCGCCGCGTGGCGGCAAGGTGCGCCAGAAGCGCCAGTAGCGGGGCCGCTCGCGCTCCTCGTCGCTGAAGTCCCAGAACGCGAAGGTCTGCATGCCGCGCGTGTCGAGCCATTCATTCAGACGGTTGACGACCTCGCCCTTACCGGCGGCCTCGACCCCGGCGACGATGACGATGACCGGGATATGGCTGTCGCGCAGGGTCCGCTGGACCTCCAGCAACTGGGTGCGTAGCTCGTCGCGTTGCGCCTTGAAATCCGCCTTGCTGACCGTGCGGCCAACCTTTGCTGCCTCAAACATCTGCCTGGTCCCCGCTGAGCTGTCGAATCCTCGCCGGCTCGAATCATCGCATGCGGTGGTGATGGCTGATAGTGCCCGGCCGTCATTGAGCGCGCTGCTTCCGGGGGAGGCGCTAGACGGCGCGTTTCATGCGGACCTTATCTGCGTACATATTCTGATCTGCGGCGCGCAAGGTGGTCATCTCGTTATCGCTTTTCGAGGCGCTGGGGAAGAGGGCGCGACCGACGCTGATCGACAGTCTGATCTCCGGATAGCCCGGCACGCGGTTGGCCGCGACCTCCGCTTTCCACTCCGCGATGATGGCATCGGCCTCTTGCTCGGTGTCGATGTCGGCGAGGATGACGACGAATTCATCGCCGCCATAGCGGGCGACGATGTCGCCCTCGCGCGAGCGGCCCATCAGCACCCAGGCGACCACCTTGAGCGCCTCGTCGCCGGCGTGATGGCCGAAGCCATCGTTGACCTGCTTGAAGTCGTTCAGATCGATGAAGGCAAGACAGTGGGTGTCTCCCCGGCGCACGCTACGGTGATACTGGCGATGTAGCGCGTCCTCGAAAAACGCCCGGTTCAGGGCCCCGGTGAGGCCATCGCGGCTGGATTTGAAGCGCAGATTCTCCGCATCCGCCTGCAGCGCCTCCTTTTCCTTGATTTCGGTGATGAGCCGTTCAGTCACCTGTTCCGAGTGGGCCAGCGCCTCGCGTTGTCTCGATACTGCGGCATTGGCGAAATAGGTGATCGAGCCGACGGCGATCATGGCGACCTGGTATTCGGCGGCGCTGGCAAGCAAGCCGAAGGCCGACGCCGAGTAGGCCAGCGCGAAGGCCAACACCGCCAGCACCACATAGACGATCGGCGAGCGGGTCTTGTAGATGATCAACAGCAGTGCGATGACCATCGCATACACGGTAAACGACAGTCCGACCTGGTCGGGATAGGTGTAGGACAGCAACGCGCTGACGAAAAACAGGAGCAACGCCAACGGCAGAGAGAGCAGATCGCGCAGCGGCAGGCGCTTGTGGTGAACCGCGTCCTCGTAGACGAATTGGTAGCGAAGATCCGCGCCGACCAACTCGAGCGCCATCAGATGCAGGTAGGCCAGCGCGATGCTGAGGCAGACCGCCGCCACCATGTCGCCGATCCAGCGCGGCGCGAGGATCTCTTGAAAGGGCATGCCGCCTAGGAGATGCACAACGTAGACGCCCAAAAACGTCGCACCGGCCGCCGCGAAGGGGATCATGATCAGGAAGCGTATGACATGGCTGGGATTGCGCGGGTCGAACAGGCCGTTCGTCATGCGCTGCAGCAGGTACACGCCAGCCCAGTACGGAACGGCGTGGGCGAGCGGATAGCACAGGAGCTTTAGGAGCGAGAGGATCGGGTCCGCGCCCTGCGCGAGGAGCGAGTCGTTCAGCAGCGTCGTCGCCGCCACACAGCAGAACACGATGGGAAAGGCACGGCTTCCCAACAGCAGGAACAGGGCAACCGACAACCCCGCCGGGGCATACCAGAAACTGGCGTGCGAGTGGGAGGCGAGAAACGACGAGAGCTGAAACAGAATCAGTTGAAACGCGATCGAGAAGACCAACAAGATCGCGTAATTCCTCGACAGCATCATGCATCACCCAGGGTCGGTAGGCGGCGTGTACGACCGGCGTCATCGACGGCGACGAAGACCAGCCGACCGGTGGCTACCTCGCGCGGCGCCTCTGGCTGCGAGGCCCGCCGCGCCCAGGCGTTGATATCGACGGTGATCGAGGTCTTGCCGGTGTGCCCGACCCGGGCGTAGAGATCAACGAGGTCGCCGACCCGGATCGGTGCTCGAAACTGGAAGGCATTGATGGCCACGGTCGCTACACGGCCCTTGGCGCGAGCGACGGCCAGGGTGGCCCCGGCGATGTCGGCCTGTGCCAGCAGCCAGCCGCCGAAGATATCGCCATCCGGATTGGTATCGGCCGGCGCCGCGAAGACGCGCAGCGCGAGCTGCCACTCGCTCGTCTCCGGGAACGGGGTCGGATGGGTTGTTGGCAAGGCGGCCTTGTTCATGAGGGCTGGTCTATGAGCGTGGACATGGCAGCTCAGCCTGAACGGGATAGGGTCTGCTTGGTCCGTTCCATCGCTCGCGCCAGATGTGCTTCCGGGGTATGAAAGTGCGGCGAGAACCGTAGTCCACCACCCCGGCTCGCGCACATCAAGCCCTGTTTCATCAACCGTTGATACAGTCGCTGTTGATCAACGCCCGGCACGCGGAAGGTGAGGATGCCCGCGCGCCGGGCCGGCAATAGCGGCGACAGGAGTTCGAAGCCGGCCTGGTCGACGAGTTCGACCAGACGCGCGATGCGGGCCTCGATCGCCGTGGCGATGGTTTCGGCGCCGGTCTCCTCGAGCAGCGAGAGGCTGGCCTCGAGGGCATGGATGCCGAGCATGTTCGGGCTGCCGCACTCGAAGCGCCGCGCGCTCGACGCCGGTTGCCAGTCCGGGCGATCGAAGGCGCCCATGTCCTCGACCATGTGCCAGCCGAATTCGGTGAGGCGCAATTGCGCGCGCAGCTCCGGCCGACACCAGAACAGTGCCAGCCCTTCCGGCCCGAGCAGCCACTTGTGGCCATCGGCGACGAGGAAGTCGACCGGACTCTCGGCGAGATCGAAGGGCAGGGCGCCCAGGCCCTGGATGGCATCCAGACAGAGCAGGATGCCGCGCGCGCGGCAGGCCGTGGCCAGCCGGGCGATGTCGAGGCGTTGTCCGCGTCCATACTGAACCCAACTGATCGCGAGCAAGCGCGTGCGCGCATCGCAAAGCGCGAGGAGCGCGGCTTCGGGATCAGTCGCCGGATCAGCCACCGGATCAGTTGTCGGGTCAACCGCCGGATCAACCGCCGGATCAGCCTCCGCGTTCGATTCCGCCTTCGCCGCTGGCCCCTCGCCGGCGGCGAGATCCAGGGTGCGCAGCTCCACCCCGCGCTCGGCCAATGTCTCCCAGACGATGCGGTTGGAGGGGAACTCCTGGGCGAGACTGACGATGTTGTCGCCAGCCTGCCACTCGAGCCCTTGGGCGACGAATGAGAGGCCCTCCGAGGTGCTTTTCAGTAACGCGATGTCAGCCGCCGACTCGGCGCCGATGAGCCGCGCCGCGCGCTCGCGCAGCCGCTGCTCGACCTCGAGCCAGACTGGATAGCGTTGCGAGCCGAGCCGGCCCTGCTCGGCGGCGAAGCGCGCGACCGCCGCAACGGTGCGTTGCGGCCAGGGCGCGATCGCGGCGTGGTTGAGATAGAGAAGGTCGGGATCGAGGTCGAAGTCCGGGTGCATGAGGTTGGCTGGTCGATGGCGGTGGTCGTTATCATGCCAGGCATGGGGACCGCGATGCCATGCGCACAGGCTGGAGTTATAATCGCTCACCTCGAGCCGCCGCCGCTCCACCGCCGACTCCCGATCCGCCCAGGAAACCCCATGCCCGCAGCCCCCGCGTCCTCGTCCCCTGCATCCAAGTCCCTAGCGTCCAACGGTCTCCTGTTCGTCGTCTCGGCGCCCTCGGGGGCGGGCAAGACCAGCCTGGTCGCCGCACTGCTCGAGCGTGATTCAGCGCTGGCGCTCTCGGTCTCCTACACCACCCGCGCGCGCCGCTCGGGCGAGGTCGATGGCAGGCACTATCATTTCGTCGATCATGCACGCTTCGAGCAAATGATCGCCAAGGGCGCCTTCATCGAGTATGCGCGCGTCTTCGATAACGCCTACGGCACGGCCGAATCCTCGCTGCGCGAGACGCTCGACAGCGGCCAGGATCTGCTGCTCGAGATCGATTGGCAGGGCGCGCGCCAGGTCCGCAAGCGATTTCCGGAGGCGGTGTCGATCTTCATCGTGCCGCCCTCGCTGGCGGCGCTGGAGGAGCGCCTGCGGGGCCGGGGGCAGGACAGCGACGCGGTGATCGGCGAGCGCATGGCCAAGGCCCGTGATGAACTCTCGCACTGGGATGAGTATGGCTATCTCGTGGTCAATGACCACTTCGAGCAGGCGCTCGGCGATCTTGGCGGCATCCTCCAGGCCGAGCGCTTGCGCACACCACGGCAAGCCGCCCGCGAGCAGGACCGACTGCGCTCGATGCTGGGTGGCATGCCGGGTGGGATACCGGGCGACTGACGCGCTCGCCTGCGGCGTCACTCAACTCCGTCGCGATGCAACTCACTCCGTTCGGCAGGGTCGCAAGGAATAGACACCTGCATGCGCGTTGCGCAACGCTGTGTTAGGCGTGGTGATTTTCTGGTAACTTGCAACCAGGATTCAGACACAGCGATCCGCTGTTGATCGGGCCCGGCGGGCACCGATGCTGAAGCGTCTTTCTTTTACACCGGCGCCATCCACGCTTGCGGCTCATCGCGGCCGCGCGTCATGGCTCGATCGGTATTGGTTTTGGAGTATTCGCATGGCTCGTATCACTGTCGAGGATTGCCTCGAGCACGTGGATAATCGCTTTGAATTGGTCTTGGTCTCGACCAAGCGTGCCCGTCAGTTGGCCAAGGGGGTCGAGCCCCTGTTGCCCTGGGAGAACGATAAGCCCACAGTGATGGCCTTGCGCGAGATCGCCGCTGGGCTGATCGAGCCGCAGACCCTGGAAGAGGGCGATCGGGCGGCCCAGGATGCCGCTGAGGCCCTGGAGCGCGCATTGGCCGAGGAACTGGCATCACGGGATGCGGAAGACTGAGGCACAGGTTGCGCTGAATGTCGCGCACGCGGGGGCTGCGGCCTCCGCGTTGCCCGCGCGCGTCCATGCGCCCCATGCACCGGCCCCGGGCGTGAAGCCGCCGGGTTCAACGCCAGATCTAACGTTCGGCTCGACATCCGGTTCGACACCGGCCCTGCGCCGGCAGCCCGCCTCCGCGCCAGTCGCCAGTCAAGACGCGCTCCAAGAATCCACGCGCTTCCTCATCAGCGATCTCCTCGGCGAACTCGAGGCCTACCTGCCGTGCGAACAGGTCAGCGAGGTCTACCGCGCCTATCTCTTTGGTGCCGAGGCGCATCAGGGTCAGGAGCGCCAGAGCGGCGAACCCTACATCTACCATCCCATCGCGGTGGCCCGCATCCTCGCCGAGATGCGCATGGATTACAAAGGGCTGATGGCGGCGATCCTGCACGATGTCATCGAGGATACATCGACGGCCAAGGAGCATCTGGCCGAGACCTTCGGTGAGGATGTCGCCGAACTCGTCGATGGCGTCAGCAAGCTCACCCAGATCGACTTTCCCTCCCGCGCCGAGGCCCAGGCTGCGAGCTTCCGCAAGATGATGCTGGCGATGACGCGCGACATCCGCGTCATCCTGATCAAGCTGGCGGATCGGCTGCACAACATGCGCACCCTGGACGCGATGATGCCGGCCAAGCGCCGGCGCATCTCGCGCGAGACCCTCGAGATCTACGCGCCGATCGCCAACCGGCTCGGCATCAACCTGATTCGGCTCGATCTCGAGAACCTCGGCTTTCGCCATCACTGGCCCTGGCGGCACGCGGTGTTATCGCGCACCGTGCACGACAAGCTCCACGGCCAGCGCGAGATGGTGACCAAGGTCGCGGAGACACTGCGCGCCCGCCTCGAGGCCGAGGGCATCGACGCCGAGGTCTTCGGCCGCGAGAAGCATCTCTACAGCATCTATCGCAAGATGAGCGCGAAACGGCGCTCGTTCGAAGACATGGTCGATGTCTTCGGCTTCCGCGTCATCGTCGACCGCGTCGACACCTGTTATCGGGTGCTCGGGCAGGTGCATGACCTCTACAAGCCGGTGCCGGGGCGCTTCAAGGACTATATCGCGATCCCGAAGTCGAACGGCTATCAGTCATTGCACACCGGGCTGATCGGCCCGCTGGGGGTGCCGATCGAGATCCAGATCCGCACCGCCGATATGAACCGGCTCGCCGAGTCTGGCATCGCCGCGCATTGGATGTATAAAAACGCCGGTGAGGCGTCCGGGCCGCAGGTGGCAGCGAAGGATTGGCTGCAGGGCCTGCTCGAGGTGCAACGCGACTCCGGCGACTCGCAGGAGTTCCTCGAGCATGTGAAGGTGGACCTGTTTCCGGACGAGGTCTATGTGTTCACGCCCAAGGGCCGCATCCTGGTGCTGCCGATGGGCGCGACTGTGGTCGACTTCGCCTATGCCATCCACTCCGATGTCGGCAACACCTGCGTGGCCGCGCGCATCGATCGGCGCCTGGCCTCGTTGCGCACGCCCTTGCGCAGTGGCCAGACGATCGAGATCATCACCGCGCCCGGCGCCAAGCCGAACGCGGCCTGGCTGAACTTCGTCGTCACCGGCAAGGCGCGCGCGAGCATTCGCAGCTATCTCAAGAACCTGAAGAACCGTGAGGCGGAGGTCTTGGGCCAGCGCATGCTGACAGCCGAATTGGCGGCCTTCGGACTCACGCTGGAGCAGATCGGCGAGCCGCGCATCCTCGCGCACGCGGTGGAAAGCGGTTTGGACGATAGCGCGCGGCTGTTCGCCGAGATCGGCCTTGGCAACCGCATCCCGATGCTGATCGCGCGCCGCCTAGCGGGCCCCGCCGAGCCGGTACCCGGTGGCGAGGTGGCCGCCAGCGCCGGGGTGCGCGAGAGCGATGTGAGCGGTCGTGGCGCGCGCCGCCTGGCCATTCGCGGCACCGAGGGCATGGTGGTTCATTTCGCCCGCTGCTGTCGGCCGATTCCAGGCGATCCCATCACCGGCCTGTTCAGTGCCGGTAAGGGGATCGTGGTGCATCGCAACGAATGCGGCAACCTCGGTGATTTCCACTCCAAGCGCGATAAGTGGATCGAGGTGGAATGGGCGGAAGACCCACAGGCCGAATTCCAGACCGAGATCCGCGTCGATGTTGGCAATCGTCGCGGCGCGCTCGCCACCATCGCCAGCGCGATCGCCGAGCAGGGCTCGAACATCGAAAATGTGAATTCGCGCGAGAAAGACGGGATGACCACGACCCTGGATTTCCTGGTCAATGTCACCGGACGCAAACATCTGGCCGGGATCATGCGCCGCTTACGCCAGATCCCGGCGGTGACGCGCATCGTGCGCCTCTCCAACGCGGGTCGCTTGCGTGATGGTTTTGGCAAGCGTTGAGTGGGTGGCGTGCCCGGGTGCGGTGCGCGACCGCTCCCGCTTCAACGCCTGCGATCGCGAAACAGACGCCGCCCGCGATAGGCGGTGATCTGCTGCACAATGACCTGAAACGGCAAGTCCTCGAGACGACCGAACTGGGCGATGGCCGATTCGACGATGGCATCGATGTCGTCGATCGTGCTCGGCACCTCCGCCTCTGGATGGAGCAAGGCATGGAGACCACGCAGGCCGCCGACCTGGACGCGCATCGCCTTGGCATGCGGCAGGGCTGAACGGCCATCGGTGGTGTGCAGCGCGAAGCGCGCCTGGGCGCGGAGCAAGTCGATTAGCGCGACACAGCGCGCTTGTGCCTCGTCGGCCTTACAATGGACGCCTTCGCGCTCGGCGATGCAGAAACGCTCGGCACGGCCGCAGGCACACTGGTTGGTCAGGATGCTCTTCTCGAACGGGCAATAACGCTCGTTGATGGCGCTGTAGGTCTCGCGGAAGACGTGGTTGTCCATCGCTGCTGGCCCTGGCTTATTTGCCGGTCAGCTCGCCGAGACGGCGCCGATCGCGCTTGGTCGGCCGTCCACGCTGCTCGCTGCGCAGGCTGGGGCCGGCGGCGCGGCGCTCTTGGACCAGCGCCTGGCGTTTGAGCCGACTCGCCTCGTCCTCGTCGAACAAGAGCACCGCTTCGCTCGCGGGACGGCGCTGCTTGGAGACGGCCCTGACCTCAATCTGCCACTCGAGTTGCCCCTTGTGGATGCTCAGCCGCGTGCCCGGACGCACGGTGCGGCCGGGTTTGGCGCGCTGACCGTCGACATGCACCTTGCCGCCGTTGATCGCCTCGACCGCGAGGGGGCGGGTCTTGAAGAAGCGCGCGGCCCAGAGCCATTTGTCTAGGCGCTGGGCGTCGCTTGCGCCTGTCTCGCCGGCCGGTTGCGCGTTTTCACTCAAGGGCTTGCACTCATGGATGTGCGCTCAGGGATTCCACTGGTGAGCTTGTATTGGCGGCGTCCACGCTATTGCTCGCCGAGCAAGGGGTCCAGCTTGCCGTCCTGATCCAACTCGACCATATCGTCATAACCGCCGATGTGCCGTTCCCCAATGAAGATCTGCGGAACCGTGGTGCGCTGGCTGCGCTGGATCATGGTGCGCATCTCATCCTGGTTCTTATCGACGCGGATCTCGTCAAATTCAACGCCCTTGCGCTTGAGCAATCTGCGTGCACGCACGCAGTAAGGACAGTAGGCGGTCGCATACATCTGCACGATGGGCATAATGATTAAGATCCTACCCGAACGGCTCGCTCACACCGGCCATCACGCCGGTCTTCACTCCGAGCCAGGCTGCTTGAAATCTGGTCGTCACGACCGAATCACCCAAGATTGGCATAGGTGGCCCTAGCGCGCCAAGCCCGATTCTTATCCTAGCCCTCATCCTAGAAGAGCCGAGTAAGCACGCCGATGTATCGCACCACGCCGCCCGTTATCCGCCTGAGCGACTATCAGCCGCCCGAATTCCTGATTGACAGCGTTCAGCTGCGCTTTGAACTCGACGAACAACAGACCCTGGTCGAGGCCGAGCTGAGCCTGCGCCGCAATCCTGCGGCGACCCGTGGCGACGGCGATCTGCGCCTCGATGGCGAGCAGCTCGAACTCGAGGCGATCCGCCTCAACGAGCGGCCGCTCACCCCGGCCGAGTATCAGGTCGAGGATGACCATCTGCGCGTGCGCCGGGTTCCGGATCGGTGTCGGTTATGGACCCGGGTGCGGCTGAATCCAAGCGCGAATACGGCGTTGGAGGGGCTCTACGTCTCCGGCGACATGCTCTGCACCCAGTGCGAGGCCGAGGGCTTTCGGCGCATCACCTATTTTCTCGATCGCCCGGACGTGATGGCGACCTATCGCGTGACGCTGATCGCTGATCCAGCGCGTTATCCGGTCCTGCTGGCGAATGGCAATCCGGCCGGCGACGAGGAGCGGCTCGACGACGGCCGGCTGTACGTGCATTGGGATGACCCGTTCCCCAAGCCCAGTTATCTCTTCGCGGTCGTTGCTGGCGATCTGCGCGCGGTCGAGGATCACTTCGAGACCACCTCCGGGCGCCAGATCACCTTGCGTATCTATGTCGAGCCCGGCAACGAGGACAAGTGCGACCACGCCATGCGCTCGCTGATCGCGGCCATGCGCTGGGACGAGGCGCGCTATGGCCGCGAGTACGATCTGGAGGTGTTCAACATCGTCGCCGTGAGTCACTTCAACATGGGCGCGATGGAGAACAAGGGTCTCAACGTCTTCAACGCCAAGTACATCCTGGCGCGCCCGGAGTCGGCCACCGATGCCGATTTCGCCGGCATCGAGGGCGTGGTCGCGCATGAGTATTTCCACAACTGGACCGGCAACCGCATCACCTGCCGTGATTGGTTCCAGCTCAGCCTGAAGGAGGGCTTCACCGTCTATCGCGATCAGGCGTTCTCGGCCGATCAGGGCTCGCGCGAGGTCAAACGTATCGAGGATGTGCGCCTGCTGCGCGCGCGCCAATTCCCCGAGGATTCGGGTCCGATGGCGCATCCGGTGCGCCCGGACTCCTATATCGAGATCAACAACTTCTACACCGCCACGGTGTACGAGAAGGGCGCCGAGCTGGTGCGCATGCAGGCCCATCTGCTCGGCCCGGAGCGCTTTCGCCAGGCGACCGATCTGTACTTCGAGCGCTTCGACGGCCAGGCCGTGACCACCGATGACTTCGTCGCCTGCATGGCGTCCGCCAGCGGGGTCGATCTGACCCAATTCAAACGCTGGTATAGCCAGGCCGGTACGCCGCAACTCGACTGCGCAGATCGGTTTGACGCCGCAACCGGCACCTATCGGCTCGAGGTGCGCCAGCACACACCCGCCACGCCGGGGCAGTCAGAGAAGCAGCCGTTGCACATCCCGCTCGCGCTCGGCTTGCTCGATGCCAAGGGGCAGGATCTGCCGCTCCAGTTGCAGGGCGAGACGACTGTCCCGGCGTCAGGCACGCGCCTGCTCGAGCTGCGCCAGCCGGTCGAGACCTTCGTCTTCACCGGCCTCGCCGAGCAACCAGTGCCGTCGCTGCTGCGTGGCTTCTCGGCGCCGGTGCGCATCAGTTATCCCTACACCGACGCCCAGCTCAGCTTCCTGATGGCGCATGACAGCGACGGCTTCAATCGCTGGGATGCGGCGCAGACGCTGGCCCAGCGCCTGCTTTTGGCGATGGTCGACGCGCCCGCAAAGCCGGTGCCGGACCGCTTTCTGGAAGCCTTCGCCCGTGCGCTCGCGGACGAGACGGCGGACCCGGCGCTGATCGCCGAGGTGCTGACTCTACCCTCCGAGAGCTATCTCGGCGATCAGATGCAGGTGGTCGATGTCGATGGCATCCATCGCGCCCGCCAGGCGCTGGCCGCTGCGATTGGAACCCGCTTGCGCGAGCCGCTACTGGCTGCCTACGCACGCACCCGCAGCGACGCGGGCTTCGATCTGAGCCATGCCTCGATGGGGCGTCGCGCGCTCGGCAATCTTTGTCTTGGCTATCTGGTCCGCGCTGGCAATGTCGAGGCCTTGGATTTGGCACGGCAACAGTTTGACGCGCAACAGAACATGACCGACGTGATCGCCGCACTGCGGATGTTGGTCGAGGCGCCGCCTGCGGTGCCCACTACGGCATCCGCTGACGCCTCAGCAGAGACTGCAACGCAAGCACTCGCGGCCTTCTATCAGCGCTGGTCGGGCGAGCCGCTGGTGATCGACAAATGGTTCACGCTGCAGGCGCAGAGCAGCCGCGTCAATACTTTGGCGCGGGTCGAACGGTTGCTCGCGCACCCGGACTTCTCGCTGACGAACCCGAATCGGGTGCGGGCCTTGATCGGTGCCTTCGCGGGCGGCAATCCGGTGCGCTTCCATGCCGCCGATGGCGCTGGCTATCGCTTCCTCACCGACCGCATCCTCGAACTCGATCCGCTCAATCCGCAGATCGCCTCGCGCCTGGTCTATCCAATGACACGCTGGCGCCGCTACGACCAAGGCCGCCAACAGCTCCAGCGCGACCAGCTCGAGCGTATCCTTGAGGTCGAAGGACTCTCGAACGATGTCTACGAGGTCGTCTCCAAGAGCTTGGAGTAGGCAGCCGCCGGCGCTCGCCGCGCAAATGGCTCCGCGTGTCGGCCATGCCCGCCGGCTATGCTAATCTTGCGCGCTCATGACGCTTCCCAACCGACAAAGGAATCCCTGATGCTGACGGGTCTCCACGCCTTGATCTTCGATGTCGACGGTACCTTGGCCGATACCGAGCGTGATGGTCATCGCCCCGCCTTCAATGCCGCGTTCGCCGAGGCCGGTCTCGACTGGCACTGGTCCGTAGAGCTGTATGGCGAGCTGCTCGCGGTGACCGGTGGCAAGGAGCGCATGCGCCATTATCTGGCCCAGTACCGGCCTGAGTTCGCATTCGACAAGCAGGTCTATTCGGACATGGATGCACTGATCGCGCACTTGCATCGGCGCAAGACCGAGCACTATGTGGCGCTGCTGGGCAAAGGGGGAATTCCGTTGCGCACGGGCGTGTTGCGCCTGCTGCGCGAGGCCCGTGAGGCCGGCGTGCGGCTAGCGATCGCTACCACCACCACGCCGGAGAATGTGACCGCGCTGCTCGAGTCCGGGCCGGAGCCGGGCCTGGTGGACTGGTTCGAGGTCATCGCCGCTGGCGACGTGGTGCGTGAGAAGAAACCGGCCCCGGATATCTTCGAGCTGGCCTTGGCGCAGCTGAACCTCCCAGCCTCGGCCTGTGTCGCGATCGAGGATTCCGAGAACGGCGTGCGTTCCGCGCTCGGTGCCGGTCTCGAGGCGCTGTTGGTGACGACCAGTTCCTACACGGAAACTCAAGACTTCAGCGGCGCAACCCTGGTGGTGGATCAACTCGGCGAGCCCGGTGATTCGGCGAGCGCCTCGCGCGGTGACCTCGGGGGGGCTGGCTATGTCGATCTCGAGGTGCTGCGCCGGCTGCGCGAGCAGGTGTTCGGCTGAGCGTGGAGACGGGCAGCGATTGCGGTCATCCATCAGGTTGAGTACAGACGTGGATCACAGGATCAGCGGGATCTGTGCCAACTCGGTCAGCACCCGATCGGGGCTGACGCCGTCGAGCGCGCGATCCTGCTCGCGCAACCTCAGCGAGCGCATATCACCGGCGAACAGCGCGGTGTGCATGCCGAGCCGGCTGGCCGGCCAGATGTCGTTGCGCCGGTCGTTGCCGACATAGAGCACCTGATCGGGGCGCAGGCCGTGCTCCCGCGCGAGGCCATTGAGGGCGACCTCATAGGGGCCTGTCGAGGGCTTGGCCTCGCCCAGCGCATAGGACCAGGCGCTCAAGGCGGGCGCCAGTCCCAGGGCTTCGGGGGTATCGCCGAGCAAGGCCTCTAGGATCAGCGGGGTGTAGAACTGGGCGTTGGAGACGATGCCCATCACCAGCCCGCGCTGGCGCAGGGTCGCGAGGAGATCGGCGAGCCCGGGCATGGTCCAGACAGAGTTGACTCGGCATTCGTATTCGACCGCGATCCGTTGCAGCTGCTGCGGTGTCGGCTGCAAGCCAACGCCGGCGAGCAGCGTTTCCCAGATCGTTAGGATGTCGACCTCGGGGTAGCGGATGCCATTCGTGCGGGCCCGGGCATGATGGGCTTGGATCGCCTCATCGAGGTGCGCGCCGAGGTCGAGTTGGTGCTGCGCCCCGTGCGTCCCAGTCACTGAATGTGCTTCGGTCACTGCGTTCGGATCGAGTTCGGCTGCGTCGAGGATCTCACCGAGCCGGAGCGCTCGCGCCCGATCCCCGCCGAGCCCGATGTCGCCGCTGGCCGAGATCAGCAAGGTGCCATAGATATCGAACAGCACGGCGCGGATGCCCGCGAGTGGCCCCAACTGGGGCTCGATCGCCGTTGGCGTGGGCTGCAGCGGTGTGCAGAGGGCGCGAATGCGGGTCAACAGTTTGGGGTCAGTCATGCGGATACCGATACATTTATGCTAACGCTTGTTGACAAGCGCCAACACATGCACGCTCATGTCTGAGCGAGGGTGTATCTACCAAGGCTCGCAGGAAAATCCCGCGAGCGCCGTTGATGTCACGGTCGACGGTGATCCCGCCGCTCGTGATCGTTTTCGCGCCACCGATCTGCTTGATCTCGCCGCTCCAGCTTGCCGTCTTCGAGGTGTAGGCTTCGTTGACGCGCAACACCGCTTTTCCAGCCTGCTTCGCGGCGGACTCCAAGCGTTGCCCGAAGCGAAAGAAGGCATAGCCCAGCATCGAGCGAACCGTTTTCGATCGAATCTTGCGCGTGGTCCGCGCTGCCATGTCCTTCGTCTCGAAGGTCGGCAACAGGATCAGGTCGAAGCGATCCAGTAGGAAACGAATCGACTGACAGTGCAACTCGTCCACCAGATCGCGGATCTTCCAGCGCAACCGCTGGATCGCTTTCTTGATCCTCGCCTTTTGTCGGCACTTCGCCTTGGCGAGACGCGAAATGAGTCGATCCAAGTGAACGCACAACCGAGCGATCCGGGCGAAGTCGCCGTCGCCGATCTTGAACGCCTGATCTTCGGCAAAGCCGGTCAAAAAGGTGCGGATGCCCGGATCGAGCGCCACCACGCGACTTTGGTTCTCGGTCGGCATGACAGGCACACGATAGGGGACGATCACGAACCACCGGCCTTGTTCGCAGACCAGGCGCGAATCCCGTGGGTTGTCGGGGAAGTCCTCGGCGCGTTTGAGGCGTCCGGCAATCCTCGGGTAAATGCCCGCGTCCTTGAGTGCTGAGGAGGGGATGAAGCAGGATTGCTTCGGGTTTTTCCGCGAACGGAAACGCAGATCGAAGGCTTCGCCGGTCTGTTTCAGCTTGCGGACGCCGTTGGAGAAGGCTTTGTAGGCGTCCTCAATGGCGATCTTTTTGATCTGATATGGGATCGCTCCGGCCCAATCCGGTAGGCTCGGCAGGACGATCTTTGCCGCCCCCATCCAATGTCCCGCCCGTTCCTCCTTGGGCAGGTTGAGATGCTTGACGGTTTCGTTGTAGACGTATCTTGAGGTTCCGAGCCACTGCCGAAACAGGCTCTTCTGTTCCGTCGTCGGGTAGACCCTGATGCGTGTTGCCTTGGTGACTTCGCCGCCCGTGCATCCTGCAAGAGAAGTGATGGAGGATGGCGAGTAGATCGGCGGTGAGTTCGGCTTCTCTGGATTGATCGATTGGTTGATCGAGAACCACGACTTCCCCGCCGTTGCGTTCAACGAGGAAGGCGATGAGATCGACGCCGACTCTGGCGAGTCGGTCGCGATGGGCAACCACAACGCGGAGCTTATCGCCGCGCAGGAGTCGTTCCAGTAGGGCACGCAGCCCTTTGCGCTTGAAGTTGAGTCCGCTGCCAATGTCTTGGATGACCTCGGCTTGTGGGTAGACAAGGCGCAGGCGTTCGATTTGTCTGAATAGCTCGTCGCGTTGCTTGGCGCTGCTGACGCGGGCGTAGAGGACAACGGACGCATCGGCGGCACGGCGCAGGTAGGCGTCCACGTCGAACAGACGTTGCCCGGCGGCGTTGCGGATGGTGGCGATGAGTCCGTGGTCGGCATAGCGGCGTAGCGTGTTGGGATGCAGTCCAAGTTCGGCAACGGCCTTGCGGAGAGGGACGTAGGCCATGCATTGTACAAAAGTTTGCAAAAGTGAGTTTATGTTAGCTTATCTTTAACTGTTACTCAACCTCGGAGTGATGGTTATGATCCCGGCCTCTTCAGGTGCGCAGCAGATAGAGCCGCTCCGGCGCCTGGAAACGGGCGATCAGCGCCTGGCCATCAGCCTGGTCGCGCACGGGCGCGCTTGGCGCGGCAAGCAGGGCGCGGTAGATCGCCTCCAGCCGGCGCCGATAGCCGTCGAGCATGTACTCGCGTTCGACGACCGCGCGATTGTGCGCGATCCGATCCGCGTCCGCCGCCAGCGGCGGGGTGGTCGCGTCGAGCGCGGAGCGGGCCGTCGGATCAGCGCGCAGATGTCGCAGCATCTGGGCTTGGGCCTCCTCGTCGAGCCGGCCGAAGTCGATCTGGTCTCTATCATCGATGGCGGCCTGCCAGGCGCGGGCAAGATCATCGGGATCGCGCGCGCGACCATAGGCGCGGGCGGTGGTGGCCAGCACCGCGTCCATGCGCTGACGCAGCGCGGCGGCGTCCAACCACTCCAGCGGTACTGGCAGGCGCTGATAGAGACCGCTAAGGTCGATGCCTTCTGCGCTGAAATCGGCGGTGATCTCCGGCAGATCGCGGCCGGCGAGTGGGCGGCCGATCAGCCAGGGCTCGAGGAACGCGAGGCCGAAGCCCTCGCCGACGCTGGTGCTGATCAGTGCATGGCTGGAGGCGAGCAGGGCGCCGAAGTCGTCGCCACGGGCGCCGAGTTCCAAATCGACGGGCAGCGCTAGTTCTTGCGCCAGCGCGACCCAGCGCGCATAGGTCGGCTGCTCAACGGGATTGTGCGGCGCCTGGGTGGTTGCGAAGCGGTCCTCGGGGCCGGCCAGCGCGGCCCAGAACAGCAACTCGCCGAGATTCTTGCGGCGGATGGCTCGGGTTGGATAGAGCCAGCGGCGGTGATCGAGCCTGGTTGCAGCCTGTTCGCCGCCGGACTTGCCACCAAGTCCGCCGTCAATCTCGGCGCTACCAAGCCCGCTGCCAAGCTCGACGCTGGTCTCGCGGTGGCGTGCTTGGGCCAGCTCGGCGGCGAACGAGACCGCGTTCGGCAGCCGGTGGCGTTGCGATTCGGGCACGCCGGCGGCGGCCAGAAAACGGTTATCGCGCGCGTTCAGCGTTGCATAGTGGATCTGTGGCGCGAGCGGGTAGAGCCGGGTCGCGAGCGTTGCACCATCTTGGGCGCCTAGGGTCTCGAGCATGCGCCGGTAGAGGGCAGGGCGGCCATCCTCGGCGAAATCGTGCGGCTGTAGCAACAGTGGTTGACCGGCCTTGGCGAGCCTGAGAAGCGCGTCGGGCAGCGCCAGATTCTTGCCCAGGCAATGGTTGTGGACATGCCAGAGGTCCGGCGCGCCGCCGAGCGCACGTTGCGCGGCCTGCTCCATGGCGCGCTGTAACACGCTCGGCCCCAGGGGCTCGCGCTGCTCCTCGTAGCCGAGCGCAGGGATGACCTCGACGCGGGCGGCGAGGAGCGCGCCTACTCGTTGCGGCGGTTCACCGCTGAGCACTGCGACCTGGTGGCCGGCGGCCGCCAAGGCCGCGCAGGCGTGCTGGATGACGCGAGTGACGCCGCCGGTCCGTAGATGAAAATGGACGATCGCGATGCGCATGCTGTGGGATCATAGCCCGAATTGTCGGTCGGGTTGAGCAGGGTGCGTGGCCGTATGGGGTGGCCGTTTCCACAACGACGACCATCGGCGCGGGTCGATCGCGCCATGCTCAGCCATCGGGCCATCGAGGTGTCGGGCACAGGTTATGCAAAAGCAGATGACATGAAGCAACCGGAACAGATTGGCTTTGTCTCGACCCGCTTCGCCGGCACCGATGGTGTCTCGTTGGAAGCGGCCAAATGGGCCGAGGTGCTCTGGCAACGCGGTCACGTCAGTTTTTGGTACGCCGGGGTGCTCGATCGCGATCCGGCGATGAGTCTCTGCATCCCGGAGGCCTTCTTCGATCATTCCGAAAACCAATGGATCACCGCCCAGCTCTGGGGCCAGACTCGCCGCAGCCCCGAGGTCAGCCGCCGCATCCACGCGCTGGCCGCCTATCTGAAATCGACGCTCTATGAATTCCGCGCGCGCTTCGATCTGGATGTGCTGATCATCGAGAACGCGCTCACCATCCCGATGCACATTCCGCTCGGGGTCGCCATCACCGAGTTCTTGCTCGAGACCGGCATGCCGGCGATCGCCCATCATCACGATTTCATGTGGGAGCGACAGCGCTTCCAGATCTCGGCGGTCGATGACTATCTGGAGATGGCCTTCCCGCCGCGGGTACCTCAGCTGCAGCATGTGGTGATCAATCAGGCCGCGCGCGAGGAGATCGCCTGGCGCAAGGGCCTGCCGATCATCCTGGTGCCGAATTTCTTCGACTTCGAGCATCCGCCCGGCCCGCCAGACGCCTATGCCGCCGATGCGCGCCAGGCGCTCGGGCTGCTGCCGGAGGATCACCTGATCCTGCAGCCGACTCGCATCGTGCCGCGCAAGGGCATCGAGAACGCGATTCATCTGATCCGCCGGCTTAAGCTCGCGCGCGCGCATCTGGTGATCTCGCATCAGAGCGGTGACGAAGGCTTCGAGTACGAGCGCCAGATCCAGCAGCTCGCGCACGATGAAGGGGTCTCGCTGAAGCTGTTTGGCGAGCGCATGGCCGATCGACGCCAGCTCGATCAGAACGGGCAGAAGGTCTATGTGCTCAGCGATCTCTATCCGCACGCTGATTTGGTGACCTTCCCGAGCCTCTACGAGGGCTTCGGCAACGCGCTGCTGGAGGCGATCTACTTCCGGCTGCCGATCGTGATCGGACGCTACAGCGTCTATCAGCGCGATATCGAGCCCAAGGGCTTCCAGTTACCGGTGATCGATGGGGTCATCGATCAGTCCACCGTCAAGCAGACGCGGATGATCCTGGATGATGCCGACCATCGCGAGGCGCTGGTCGAGCACAATTACCAGGTGGCCAGCCGCTTCTACAGCTATCGCGTGCTGCGCGACAGCCTGAGCGGCATGATCAACAACCTGCGCAATAGGACGGGGTGAGCCATGGTGGTGGTCGATCGGCGCCTCTATGAGCGCATCCAAGAACGCCTGCGGCGCCTCTATGGCGCGCAAGCGCTACCGCGCTTGATGGATCGGCTGCAGCTGATCATCGGTCGCTACGGCGTCGGCGCCGAGTGTCCGCCCGAGGCCGCCGGTTGCGCGCCCTGGGACCAGACCGACGCGATCCTGATCACCTATGGCGACATGGTCTGCGCCAAACATGAGGCGCCGTTGGCCACGCTGCGGCGATTCCTGGAGCAGAAGGTCGGCACGGCGATCTCGACGCTGCATCTGTTGCCCTGCTTCCCGTATAGCTCCGACGATGGCTTTGCGGTGATCGACTATCGGCGGATCGATCCCGCCTTGGGTGATTGGCCGCAGGTCGACGCCTTGGCCGAGGACTATCGGTTGATGCTGGATCTGGTGATCAATCATGTCTCGAGCCAGAGCCGTTGGTTTCAGGCCTACACCAATGGCATGGCGCCGGAGCGCCATTATTTCCTCGAGGTCGATCCCAAGGCCGATCTCTCGAGCGTGGTACGCCCGCGCACATCGGCGCTGCTGCGGCCGGTGCAGACGCCCGCCGGCGAGCGCCATGTCTGGGCGACCTTCGGTCAGGATCAGATCGATGTCGACTTCAGCAATCCGGATGTGCTGTTCGAGTATCTGGATATCCTGCTGTTCTACGTCCACCACGGTGCCCAGATCATTCGCCTGGATGCGATCGCCTATCTCTGGAAGCAGCTCGGCAGCTCCTGTATCCACCTGCCGCAAACCCACGAGGTGGTCAAACTGCTGCGTGATCTGCTGAATCTGGTGGCGCCAACGGTGCTGCTGATGACCGAGACCAATGTCCCGCATGCTGAGAACATCAGCTATTTCGGCCAGGGTGATGAGGCGCATCTGGTCTATCAATTCAGCCTGCCGCCGCTGCTCTTGCATGCGATGCACAGCGGCAATGGACGCTATCTGAGCGAGTGGGCCGCACAACTGGCGCCGCCGCTCGCCGGCTGCACCTACCTCAACTTCACCGCCTCGCATGATGGGATTGGGGTGCGACCGCTCGAGGGGCTGCTGCCGCAAGCCCAGCTCGACGGGTTGGTCGCAGCGATGGAGGAGCGCGGTGGCCTGGTCTCGCGGCGCAGTCATCCGGATGGTTCAGCCACGCCCTACGAGCTTAATATCACCTACTTCGATGCGGTTGGCGTGCCTGGTGATCAGGCGACCTCGATCCTGCGCTTCTTGTGCGCACAGACCATCGCGATGAGTCTGCAGGGCATTCCGGGGATCTATTTCAACAGCTTGCTCGGGGCCTCGAACAACCTGCGTGGGGCCGAGCAGAGTGGCCGTGCGCGGAGCATCAACCGGCAGAAATGGGCGCTGCCCGAACTCGAGGCGATGTTGGGCGAGTCATCGACGCATCAGGCGCGGCGGCTGTTGCCGGAATATCTGCGGCGACTTAGGATTCGACAGGCGCAGCCCGCGTTTCATCCAGAGGGGGCGCAGCGCGTGCTGGAGCTGCCGGCCGGTCTGTTCGGCGTCTGCCGGTTCGCGCCAGATGGTCGCCAAACCCTCTGGATGGTGGCCAATCTGACCGGCGCGCCGATTCAGCTCGCCTTCGGGCGTCTAGTGCGCCGTTCGCGCGAGCAGCGCTGGGCCGAGCTGATCGGGGGTTGGCGCCAGAGCGGCGATCAGTTACCGGGCCGCTTTGAACTCGAGCCCTATCAGGTCGTCTGGCTGGTCGATCAAACCCGATAGATCCTGGATTCTTGCCATCGCTATCGCCATTGATTCCCATGTCCTCGCCATCGTCTGTCTTCTCTTGGGTCTCGCCTCTGCGACCGCTGGCGCGAGCGCGTCTCGCAGGCCGGCGTCTGTCGGTCTATCGGTCGGGCGGCTTGCCGCTGGTGCCGATGTTGGTGCCAATGTTGGTGCTGGCGCTGACTGGCTGCGCCGGCAGCAGCGCGAACACGGTTGACCTCATGCATGTGAGCTGCCTGCAGGCGCCACAGCCGGGCCGTTGCAGTGAACCGCGCACGGCCTTCTATTACGACTACCGAACCGACAGCTGTAAGCTGTTCGCGCGCGGGGTCTGCGATCCGGACTGGCCATTCCGCTCGATGCGCGACTGCGTCAAGGCCTGCGGTGGAAAGGCCGCGCCCTAGGGGCTCCCGGCCTGACGGGAACGGCTCTGGAAAGGATCATGTGGGTGATGACCGAGTTCGAACAGGACTATCCGGCGGCGGCCCGACGTTGCTTCAAGGACGGCACGCTGCTGCTGGAGCAAGGTTGCTTCGCCAATGCTAGCCCGACTTCGACTATTCGGCCCTTATTCCGCAGCAAGCCATTGATTCTTCTTTCCACGAAGAAAAAGGTCGGCACTACAAACTGTGGATCAGGCGCGTTGTGATACCTGCTCGGAGGTGATCCTCGGTGGTGGCTGCTCGGGCAAGGTCAGGCGCAGCTGATTCAGGAGCAACTGCTGATCCTTCTCGGGCGCGGTGTGACGACTGAGGATCAGGGTTCGCCCGTCAGTGGTTGGCAAATGCACATCGACCATCTGTAGCGCGGCGAACTTCTCCAACGCCGCGCGTGGCGTCAGCCCGGGCGCAAAGGCGCGCAGGCGCTGCTTGAGGGTCACTTGCAGGCAGTAGGCAAGGAAGGCCACAAAGATGTGCGCCTCAATGCGGTTATCGCGTTGATGGAAGATCGGACGGATCGACAGGTCCCCTTTCAGCTCCTTGAACGCCTGCTCAACCTCGGTGAGTTGGATGTCGTATCGCCACAGCGTGGCGGGCTCTTCGTCGCAGAGATTGGAGCGCAGCAGGTAGCGGCCCTCGCGGCGGCGCACTTGGCGCAGCTTCTTGCGGTTGAGTGCGAAGGTGAAGGTCTCGGCGTTGACCGGTTGGTCAGCCTTGGGCAGCGTGATGCGCAATAAGTGATAGGCGCGCCCGGCCTCCTTCTTGGCCGCACCGAGCTTGATGAGTAGCTCGTCGCGCGAAGGGGCTTGGCGCTGCAACTCCTTGAGTCGCTGACACAGCCGCTTGAGCCGGCGCATGGCGCGCTCCTTGTGCAGGCGCCCGAGGCTGCGCGCGAGGACGTAGACCTCGCCGTCTTTTTCCAGCAGTTTGACATCGACCTGCTCGCGCACCTGTGCCCAGGGCTTGGTCAAAAAGGCCTTCTCGAGCTTGGTCAAGCGCCCCTTGGGCGTGCCGACCAGATAATGCACGGGCTGTTCGCTCGCGCGCATCAGCGCGAGCGACTCCTCTGTTGGGATACCCCGGTCCATGATCCAGACCCGATCAGCCCGGCCATACTGGGCTTCGATCTTGGCCAGGAAGTCCGTCAGCGTCGTCTTGTCACTGGTATTGCCCGGTAAGACCTCGTAGGCCAATGGGAACCCATCAGGGGTGACGATCAGTGCGATCACCACCTGCACGCAGTCAGGACGTTTGTCGCGACTGTAGCCAAAGCGGCGCTTGCCGGCCTCGGGCGGATCGGACTCGAAGTAGGTGCTGGTCAGGTCATAGAGCAAGACATCGAAGCGCACCCCAAACAGCGAGACCCAACGCTCCTGGAGGTCAGAGAACAGCGCGCGCTTGTGCGCGAGCAGCTTGTCCAAACAGCGGTACAGCGTGTGGCTGTGGGCGACGGTGAAATCCTCGCCGAGCAGATCGCCGATGGCACTGTGGTCAAACCAATGCCGATGCAGGCGCCATTCGCTGCCGGGGTCGATCAGGCGGTAACAGACCAGGGTCTTGAGCACGTTGAGCCAGCGCGTGCCCTTGCGACTCGGCACCAAACGCGGCGCCCAGAAGTCATCCAGACGCAGCTGCCCCCACAGTTCGCACATCAGCCAGCAGGCGCCCCATTGACGGGGTCGGCACAACCGCAAACCGCTCAGACGCACCTGGATGACGTCGCAATCGAGGACGGGGGCCAGACGGTCCTCAGGAAACAGCGCCACCTGTGCCGAAACGCCTTCGTCTTCGCTCACCACCTCGATCGTGCGGCACCACGCCGCCTTTTGGGCGTCGTTGATCTCGCCGAGATACAGCACCTGGCGCTGCACCACGCGCCCGCCGGCGACGCGGCGATTCTCGACAATGCTCCAGTAGCGGTGTTCCTTGCCGTCTTTGCGGCGCGTCTTTGAGCGCAAGAACATGCCGCCAGTGTCGGTGAAAAAGCACCGCTGCTCAACGACCTAGGTCGGCACTACAGCAGGATTTCAACATCCAGGGTCAGGAAAATCAGGTGCTTGTGCGCCGCCGGGCGGCCAAATAGGGCGAATTCGGCCAAATCTGAGGGCGAATAGTCGAAGTCGGGCTAGGGCAGTGGCTCGAGGTGCAGGTGGCTGGTGTCGCTGGCGCTGGCGCTTTCGGCGTCCTGGCTGCCGTGCCGATGAGCGTGCTGGTGGGCGCTGACCGGGAGCAGGGCGAGGTTGCCGTGATGCACTCCCGGCTGGGCCATGATGGTGTCGGCGAAGGCCTGCACGCGGTGGCTCGGGCCGCGCAGGATGGCGGTTTCGAGGCAGTGATCGTGGCTCAGATGCACATGCATGGTCGAGACCGTGAGATCGTGATGCGCATGGTGTGCGCTGGTCAGGCGCGCGGCGAGTTCGCGCTCGTGATGATTGTAGACGTAGCTCAGGGTCGCGATGCAATCGCCCTCGGGCCGCGTGTTGAGCTGTTCGCTCTGCAGGCGATCGCGGATCAGGTCGCGGATGGCCTCGGAGCGGTTGCCATAGCCGCGCTTGGCCATGTAGCCCTCGAAGGCGTCGGTGAGCGGGTCGTCGAGTGTGATGGTGATGCGGTGCATGGTTCGGTTGCCTGGTTGCCTGGTTGCCTGGTGCCTGGTTGCCTGGTGCCTGGTTGCCTGATCGTCTGGCTGCGTGACGCGGATGTGGGATCGATGCTGGTATGATCATGCCATCATTCTTGCTTACTCCTCGCTCCGCATGGCTCATATTCCTGATGGTGTGCTTTCGGCGCCGGTGCTGATCAGTGGCGCCTTGGTCTCCACTGGACTACTTGGCGTGGCCTTGCATCGCCTGCGCGAGGCCGAGCTGCCGCAGGCCGCAGTGTTGGCGGCGACGTTTTTTGTCTCCTCGCTGATCAGCGTGCCGCTCGGCCCGAGCAGTGTCCACCTGTTGTTGAACGGATTGATGGGGCTGCTGTTGGGCTGGGCGGCGGTGCCGGCGATCTTCGTCGCGCTGCTGCTCCAGGCGGTCTTTTTCGGTTTTGGCGGCCTGCTGGTGCTGGGCGTCAATACCATGAATCTGGCGCTGCCGGCACTGATCGTCGCGCTCTTGTTGCGGCCCATGTTGCAACGAGTGGCGAACCTTGCGCCAGACTCCGCGCCAACCCACGAGCCGGACTCTGTGCCGGCTTCCGAGCCGGCCTCAGCGCCAGCCCGCGCGCCAGAGCGCACGGCGTCAGGTACTGCGCCAGGCATGGACATTCCCGCGACGCGGGCCGGGGACGGAGCATCTCCATCTCCGCAGGTATCGAGCACGCAGCGGCGCCAAGTCCTCATGATCGGCAGCGCCGCCGGGGTGCTCGCCGTGTCACTGACCGGGCTGATGCTCTCGGCGAGCCTGGTGCTCAGTGGCGAGGCCTTCTGGCCGGCGGCGCGTGTCATTGCCCTCAGCTTCATCCCGCTGGCGCTGATCGAAGGCGCGTTAACCGGTATCGTGGTCGCTTTCTTGCTGCGGGTCGAGCCGGCACTGCTGCGACTGGAGGCCTGACATGCTGAGTGGAACGGAGTGTGGTGATCCGGGGACCGGTCGGGCACGCAGGGTGACCGCTCAGCTCCTGTTAGGGCTGTTTCTGCTGATGGTGGCCAGCGCGAGTGTTGCCCATCGCTTGCAGGTCTTTGCCGCCGCCGACGGTGCCGAGATCCAAGGCCGCGCCTATTTCGTCGGCGGACATCCGGCTCGCGGTGTCGCTATCCAGGTGCTGGATGGCGAGGGCAAGACCGTCAACGAGCTGAAGTCCGATGCCGAGGGACGTTTTCGCGTGAGTGTCAGTGCGGCTCAGGATTATCTGATTGTTGCCAATGCCGCAGACGGCCATCGCGCTGAATGGCCGATCTCAGCGGCGGAGTGGGTTGGGCTTGTCGATGAGTCTGTTGCCACTGGAGCGGACAGGCTTGCCGAGCCAGCGCCGAGGGAGCCAGCAACGCGGGATGCGCTCTGCCTTCAGGGCACCGAGCTTGAGCGCGCGCTGAGCGCGGTGATCGAACGCTCGGTCGAGCAGGCTGTCGCCCGCCAACTGCGACCCCTGCGCGAGTCTTTGGCCGAAGCGCAGGCGCAGGTCGCCTTACGCGATCTGCTCGGTGGCCTCGGATATATCGCCGGTCTCGCCGGACTCGGACTCTGGTGGACGCGACGGCGCAAGCCATCGGGCACGGACGACACGGATGGCTGAACCCCGGCCGCCCGATCGATCCGAGTCGATGCAAGATGGACGGGAGCTGGCTGGATTGGAGCTGGCTGGCCTCGGACAGCCGCTGGCCGAGCACGGGGATCGGTTCACGCACTTCGATCCGCAGGCGCGCCTGATCCTTGCCGCGCTGCTTGCGCTGACGGTGGTCTCGTTGCAGACGTTGAGCGCGGGCGGGGTCGCGCTGCTCGCGGCCGGCGCCATCGCCAGGCTCGGTGGTGTCTCGCCACGGCGCCTGCGTACTCTGTTACCGCTTGAGTTGTTGATGCTGGTGTTGCTGCTGACCTTGCCGTTCTCGGTGCCGGGCACGCCGCTGCTGACCGTCGGGCCGCTGATGGCGAGCCGCGAGGGGGGCGCGCTCGCGTTGCTGATCCTATTCAAGGCCAACGCTGTGGTCTTGATCCTGTTCGGCTTGGTCGGCAGCCTCGGTGCCGGGCCGACGGTACACGCATTGGCGCGCCTTGGGCTGCCAAGCAAGCTTTGCCAGATGTTGCTGCTGACGTTGCGCCAGGTCGATCTGGTCGGCGACGAATATGCGCGCATGCGCCTGGCGATGCGCGCACGCGCCTTCGTGCCGCGCAGCGATCGACATAGCTGGCGTGCGCTCGGTTGGTTGATCGGCATGTTGCTGGTGCGCAGCCTGGCGCGCGCGCGGCGGGTGGCCGATGCGATGCGCTGTCGCGGCTTCGATGGCCGGCTGCACCTGCTGCGACACTTCCATTGGCGGCGGCGCGAGACACTGCTGTTGCTGGGCGTGTCGCCATTGCTTGTCGGACTGCTTCTGCTCGACCATTGGGGATGGAGCGGCTGGACTGATTGGGCTGGCTGGACTGGCTTGGGAGCGGCTTGACTGACTTGAGCCACTGGAACAGCTTGAGCGGCCTGAGCGGCCTGAGCGCCGGGGCAACGGGGCGACAAGCCACTGGCTGGGAGATGCATACAATGAATGAACCTAAGGCCGCCACCGCGAAGGATGACGTGCTCGTCGATCTCGAGGACATCGACTTCGGCTATGGTCCCAAGCCGCTGCTGAGCGGGCTCGATCTGCGCATTGGCTGCGGCGAGCGGGTCGCCTTGATCGGTCCGAACGGCGCCGGCAAGAGCACATTGCTGCATCTGATCGTCGGCCTGTTGCGCCCGCGCGCCGGTCGCATCCGCGTGTTGGGCAAGGAGTGCCGCGACGAGGCCGATTTCCGCGCCGTCCGGGCCAAGGTCGGGCTGGTGTTCCAGCACAGCGATGACCAGCTCTTCTGCCCGACGGTGCTCGACGATGTCGCCTTCGGGCCGTTGAACCTGGGGCACCCGCCCGACGCGGCCGCAGCCATCGCGCAGCGCACGCTGGCAGCCTTGGGGCTCGCGGGCTATGGCGAGCGTATTACACATCGGCTCTCCGGCGGCGAGAAGCGGCTGGTGGCCCTGGCCACGGTGCTGGCCATGGAGCCGGAGCTGCTCTTGCTCGATGAGCCGACCAGTGGATTGGATGGCGCCAGCGAGGCGCGGCTGCTCGATCATCTGTGCGCGTTGCCGCAGGCCATGCTGATCGTCTCGCACGAGCAGCGCGTGCTCGAACGTCTCGGCACCCGCGCGCTGTTGCTGCAAGAGGGTCGCCTGCTCGAGGCCGAGCTGCATCGACATCCGCATCGCCACGCCCATCTGCATCTGCACGCGCCAGGCCTGACCGACGATCACGCCCATCCGAGCGGGTGTGCGGCGCATGCCCATCCGCATCCAGACGACGACACCGAGCAATCATGACCGAGCACCCCGACGATCTCGAATCCTTGCAAGCCAAGCTCGAGCGCGAGACCGCCAAGATCCCCTGGCGCGAGTTGCAGCGTTTCTTCGCCCAAGGCCGCGCTATTCAGGTCGCCGCCGGGATGGACTTGATCGAGGTGGCCCTGGCCATCGGCCGTGATGACGCCACGCAGGTCGAGCGCTGGATGGCGGCAGGACAGATCGAGCGAGTGAGCGATGCGCAAGCGACACGCTGGATCGAGGCCGATGTGCTGGTCTGGGCGGTGGTGGTGCGTCCCTGGGTGCTGGTGCAGCCGCTGGATTCTGGTCGCTCGACCTGATCGCCCGACAACACTGACCCAAGAGCCCAGATTCCACGAGACCGGGAAGACCGCCGCTTGTTCAGTGGTCGGGTCGAACGGCTCTATCCTGGCCCAGGATCGCCATCGTTGGGCGCGAGGACGCCAGTAGCGCGCGGCCGTGTTTCGAGCCCCATGGCGTGCAGATAGGCGCTGGCGCTGGCCGCTTGGGTGTAGTCGGCGACCGCCTGTTGCAAGATGTTGGCAGAGAGTGGCGCGGCTAGGGTCTGCAGGATCGCGGCCGCTAGCGCCTCGCTGTCGCCGACCGGAACCAGCGGACCGAAGCGGCCATCGGCCAGCAGTTCGCGGGGGCCACTAGGGCAATCGGTGGCGACCGCTGGGATGCCGAGCGCAAGCGCCTCAGTGAGGACATTGGGCGAGCCCTCCCAAGCCGACGAGAGCACGAACAGATCGGCCCGCGCGAGCCAGCGGTAGGGATTGGTCTGAAAGCCCGGCAGCTCGAGATCGCCGTCGGCGCCGAGCCGCAAGCCGAGCGACTTGGCCAGGGCTTCCAAAGCGCCTCGGCCACGTCCCTCGCCGATGATGATCAGCCGGCAGGCGCGTTGACGCCTGACCAGGCTGAACGCGCGCAGCAGTGTCGGAAAGTCTTTCTGGCGCTGCAGGCGGCCAGCGCCGATGAGGATCGGGATGGATTCAGTCTTGAGCAGCCAGGGATGCGGGCAGGGTGCGGCGGCTAGGTCGGCAAGACCGGGGGTGATGACCGGGTTGCGGATCACACGGATCTGACTGCGTGAGAGCCGCACGATCCGCGCGGTATCCTCGGCGACCCCCGCAGAGACGGCGACGATACGCTCGATGGCCGGGTAGAGGAGGCGAATCGGCAGTAGCCGCAGCCAGCGCTGGAGGAGGCCGCGCCCGCTCAGCGCGGCGGAGAGATGGGTGCCGAGCCGCAGCACTAGGCGCGTCTCGGTGCGGGCGAGCGCGCGGGCCATGACCGCCGCACGACCCGCGCGATCCTTCACCGCCAGCAGTACCGACGGGCGTTCCCGACGCAGCCAGCGTGCAAGTGCGAAGGTTGCCAGCAGGGTATGGCCGGGACCGAGTGGGACGCGGCGCACCTCGGCCGGTAGCTGTTCAAGCGCCACGCTGCTCGCGCGCACCAGCAGCAGGTCGACCGCATAGCCTTGGTCGCAGAAGCCCTGGATCAGATGCACCAGCATCCGCTCCACGCCGCCTTGCCCGGAGAAGGAGGCGAAGATGGCGATGCGCTTGCGTGGCGTTGGCATCATTCGATGAAGGCCGTTGGATCGGAACGGCCAGCGGCGGTATAGGCGTACTTCGCGCGCTGCGAGTCAAGAGCGGAGCGCCTCGTGACGATCAGGGAGCGAGGCTGTTTTCCGCCGATGTGGCCATCTCGCGCAGGCAGTTGGGGCAGAGACAGTCGTCGTATTGGCCTTGCAGGGTCTTTAGGATCGGCAACGAGACCTTGACCACGACACAGTCGCAGTGGCGCAGGTCGTCGACCTTGCACTCGAAGTTGGTTCCGCAGCGCGGGCATTGCTTGGTGCCTTCTGTGAGGGGCTGATTCCAGGTCATGGGCTGGTCCTCGCGGTTAGGGTCGATGGTTTAGCGTTTCGATCTTCTCCGGCCTTAAATGGAGCGCGCTGCGGCCGATTTCAGCGCTGGCGATTGCACTGACGCAGTGGCTCGGATGCTGCCGGCAACGCTAACCTGCCTTACTCGTGGCTGCGGACGACCGTTATGGTGGCTTCAACTGACGTCATTTAGATGCGGCATCGGGTCGCGCCTGCACGCGCTCGCGCTCAGGCGCTGGCGTCGATGATCACCGGGGCGCTGAGCGGCTGCTCGTCCAGCCAGGTCCGACGATCGCCGCCGAGCGCCAGTCGACCCTCGGCGAACCAGCGTACCGCCAGCGGATAGATGTGATGCTCCTGCGCGAGCACGCGCGCCGCGAGCTGGGCAGGGTCATCATCCGGCAATACCGGCACCCGCGCCTGCAGGATTGCCGGCCCGCCATCGAGTTCGGCGGTGACGAAATGGACTGTGGCGCCATGCCAGGGATCGCCGGCCTCGAGCACGCGCTCATGGGTGTGCAGGCCGCGATAGCGCGGCAGCAGGGAGGGATGGATGTTGAGCATCCGCCCCTGCCACTGTTCGACAAACCCGGGGGTCAGGATGCGCATGAAGCCGGCGAGGGCGATCAGGTCTGGAGCCTGGGCACACAGCAGATCCGCGAGCGCCGCGTCATAGGCCGCGCGCGTCTCGAAGCCGCGATGGCTTAGCGTTCGCGTCGGGATGCCGGCGCGTCGTGCGCGCTCCAGGCCGAAGGCGTTGGCGCGGTTGCTGATGACGAGACCGATCTCGAACGGCGCGTCAGCGCGCTGGCTGTCATCGATCAGCGCCTGCAGGTTGCTGCCGCTGCCGGAGATCAGCACCGCGAGGCGCGTGCGGGTGCTCATCGCAACTGCCCTCGGTAGCTCACAGCCGCGCGTGCGGTGGCATCGGTAGCGGCCCCCTCGCCCCCCGCGGCGGTGGTGGCCCCCCCCCCGGCGCGGTCGGCGCGGTGGGCGCGCGG